>CAZDBC010000178.1:1919-6747 GCA_964503295.1 uncultured Kiloniellaceae bacterium
GCGCGTCCTGGGAGGAGCCGTGGCTCGGTTTTTCGGCGCCGGCCGCGCCTTGCGCTTTGCCCTTCTCCTCGCGCTGATCTTCGTTCACGGGCGGAGAGTCCATCGTCCTGCCTTCAGCCATGGGGTAGCGCCCGGGGGCGGCGGGAATGGCTCCCCCGCCGCTGCCTCGCGTTCGACCATTCAGAAGGTGAATTGCACCCCGAGCGCGCCGACCAGTCCTTCGCGCCGGCCGAACTCGCCGATGCTCTCGCTGCCGTCGCCGTCCCGGTCGGCCGCGCCCTCCAACTCGGCGTAGAGGAGCGAGCCCTTGAGCACGACGCCTGGGGCCAGGGCATAGTCGACGCCCAGGTTGCCCGCGCGCATGCCGTCGTTGCGTCCGACCGTCCCCTTGAGGACGCTGTTGAAGTAATAGAGCGCGACCGTCCAGGGCCCGGTCCGGTAGGACACCCCGACGTCGAACGCCCGGCCCTGCGTCGCACGGCCGCCTTCCTCGCGCACGTAGGCGCCGCCGATGGTGGCGCCCGCGTAGCCGACGTTGATCCCGGCGTGATACTGGTAGATCCGCTCGTCGGGCTGGCCGAGCGCGCCACTGACATCGTCGCCCTGCCGGGCGGTGCCGAAACCGCCGGCGACGGCCACCTCGAAGCCGTTGAACGAGCGCACGTAGTTGACCGCGGTCTCTACCGCGTTGCGGGTTTGGCTGTCCTCGTTGGCCGGGTTGTTGCTGCCCTCGCCGGTCGACACCACGGTGGGCGCATAGCTGACGCCGAGCTGGAAGCCGTAAAGGCGGGGCGAGAAGTAGGTGAGGCGGTTTTCGTCGTTGCCGATGTCGACGACCGTGCTGCCGCCGGTCTCGGACAGCATGCCCTCGACGCCGGGGTTCGGGATGAAGTCGGTGACCCAGCCGGAGTTGACGATAAGGCCGGCCTCCGGTCCCGAGAACTGCATCAGGTAGGTGGCCGAGTTTTCCGAGCCGAACAGCAGTCGGCCGAAGGCGCCCTCGACGTAGCCGTAGTTCTCGTCGACCTGGTCGGGATCGCTCTGAAAGCTCTCGAGCTGGACGTTGGCGCCGAAGGTGATGCCGTTGTCCGCCGTGAACTCGCCCTGGAAGTGCACCTCGCCGTCGCTGAAAAGATTGGTCGGATTGAAGTCCTCGCCGGACAGCGCCTCGTCGGAATCATAGTCGCCGACGCCCGCCATGTGGTTCATGTAGCCGCCGAGGCCGAGCTTGATGCCCTGCGCTGCGGCCGGCTGGCTGCCGGCAAGAGCGACGAGTCCGCCGACGGTGACCAAAGCCGTTGTGCCTTGCAGACTGCTGCGCATGCCGCCCGCCCCGCTGTTCGTGCGCCTGATTCGACCCTTGGCGTACAAACGTGCGGGGCGGTGGATGGTTCAACGGGGCGCCGTGCGGGACAGCTCTCGAACGCCGATCGGCCGTGCGGAACAGCCAACAATCAGGGGAGGCCCGTCGGGACCTCCCCTGGAGTTTGAGAGCGCTTCGCGTGGTAAGGGGACAAGCGCTCCGAAAAGGCGCCGGGTCAGAAGCTGAAGTTGATTCCGACGATGCCGACGATCCCGTCGCGTTTGCCGAACTCGTCGGCCGTTCTCGTGCCGTCGCCGTCGAGGTCGGAAGTGCCTTCGACTTCGGCATAGAGGACGGTGCCGGTCAGGCGCACTCCCGGTGCCAACGCGTATTGCGCCGCCACCTTGCCGGACTCGAGGCTGGCGTTGCGACTGCTGGCCCCGTCGACCAGGCTGTTGAAGTAGTAAATGTTGAAGGTCCAGGGACCGGTCTGATAGGAGACGCCGGCATCGAAGGCGCGCCCGGCCGAATTGCCGCCGCCGGTCTCGACGGCACCGGAGCCGCCGATGGTAAAGCCGGCGTAACTGACGTTGAGGCCGGTGCTGTACATGTAACGGGTGTCGCCGGGCTGGCCGTCGCCGCCGCTGGTGTCGTCGCCGCGCTCGGCCCACTGGAAGCCACCCGACAGCGCCACATCGAAGCCATTGAAGGATCGGACGAAGTTGGCGCCGAAGGCGACGCCGTTTCGGTCCTGGGTGTCCTCGTTGGCCGGATTGTTGGAACCGTCGCCGGAGTTGACGATGGTCGGCGTATAGGAGGCGCCGAACTGGAAGCCGAACACCCGCGGCGTGAAGTAGGTCAGCCGGTTCTCGTCGTTACCGATGTCGATGAAGGTCGAGAGGCCGGGGGTGCGGAAGGAGAGGTCGCCCGGACTGGGGATGAATGCGGTCACCCAGCCGGAGTTGATCGGCGCGCCGACCTCGGGCCCCGAGAACTGCATCAGATAGGCGGCGGTGTTCTCAGAGCCGAACTGCAGGCGGCCGAAGCTGCCCTCCATGTAGCCGAAGTTCTCGTCGATCTGGTCGGGATCGCTCTGGAAGCTCTCGAGCTGGATATTGGCGCCGAAGGAGATGCCATTGTCCGCGGTGAACTCGCCCGAGAAGTGAACCTCGCCGTCGCTGAAGAGGTTGGTCGGGTTGAAATCGTCGTCGGAGAACGCCTCGTCGCTGTCGATGTCGCCGACCCCGAAGAAGTTGTTCATGTAGCCGCCGAGGCCGAGCTTGATGCCCTGTGCGCTCGCCGATGCAAGCGGAAGCGTCGCCGCCGCCACCAGCGCCGTGGTACCCATCAAAAGCTTTCTCATGGCAAGAGCCCCCTCTTCGTGACCTGCGCCGACCCCGCCAACACCGGGAGACCTGCTCCCGCTGCCGGCGATCGGCACGCCGGAACGTCGTTAACGCTAGGGTCAGGGAACGCCTTCGAGTGGCCCGGGTCAATGAACAGCCGCTCACGAAAGCGTCACATTGTCATGAGCATTTCTTGACCCTGTCTTCACGAAATCTTGTGCCGCGAACACGCTGAAGTGTTCGGAAAACCGCGGCCTGGAGAAGGTCAAGAAAACGGGGGTGGCCGATTATCTCGTGCCGGCCTCGGCGACGCCAAAAAGGGCCTGCTAGCCCTGTCTGTCCTGCTTGCAGTGGCCCGGATACCGTAAGCCTGCTCAGGGCCCGCGGCGCAGGTCGGACTGCAGCGGTGTTGCGGGAGCCGGCGGCAAAGCGGGCACGAGAAAAGGGGGGCGCAAAAGCGCCCCCCCTTCTCGCTCCGAAGAGATCGGCTGGGATCAGAAGCTGAAGGTCAGTCCCAGCGCGCCGACGACGCCGTCGCGCTCACCCCAGGTGGTGATGTCGCCGGCCGTGGTCGCGCCCTCGAGCTTGGCATAGAACACGCCGGCCCGCATGCGCACGCCCGGCGCCAGGGCGTAGTGCACGCCGCCCTGGATGGCCTTCATGCCTTCATCACGCCCAGCGTCGCCGTCGACGTTGGAGTTGAAGTACATGACGCCAACGGTCCAGGGGCCGGTCGTGTAGGACAGGCCGACGTCGAACGCCCGACCCGCGGCCGGTCCGCCGCCGGTCTGGATCGCGCCCGAGGCACCGACCGTGAAGCCGGCGTAGCTCAGGTTCATGCCGGTGCTGTACTGGTAGATGTTGTCGTTCGGATCGCCCGGGCTGCCGGTGTCGTCATCGGCCCGCTCCGCGGTGCGGAAGCCGCCGGCGATGGCCACGTCGAAGCCGTTGAACGACTGCACGTAGTTCGCGCCCAGCGAGATGCCGTTGCGGTCGTCGGTGTCCTCGTTTGCGGGGTTGTTCGAGCCGTCGCCGCCGCCGTCGATGGTCGGAACGTAGGACGCGCCGAGCTGGAAGCCGAAGATGCGCGGCGTGTAGTAGGTGATGTTGTTCTCGTCGTTGCCCAGATCGACGAACGTCGAGCCGCCCGGCGAGCGGAACAGGCCGGAGGTCCCCGGGCTCGGGATGAACGAGGTCACCCAGCCGGAGTTGATCGGCATGCCGACGGTCGGCGCGGAGTACTGCATGATGTAGGCAGCGGTGTTTTCCGAGCCGAACTGCAGGCGGCCGAAGCTGCCCTCCATGTAGCCGAAGTTCTCGTCGATCTGGTCGGGATCGCTCTGGAAGCTCTCGAGCTGGATATTGGCGCCGAAGGAGATGCCATTGTCCGCGGTGAACTCGCCCGAGAAGTGAACCTCGCCGTCGCTGAAGAGGTTGGTCGGGTTGAAGTCCGTGCCATCGGCGGCCTCGTCGCCGTCGATGTCGCTGACCCCGAAGTAGTTGTTCATGTAGCCGCCGAGACCGAGCTTGATGCCCTGGGCCATCGCCGGCGTTGCGGCCAGGGCGCTTACCGCGACCAGGGCCGTAGAGCCGTAGAGAATCTTCTTCATTTCTTGCCTCTCTTTCGAAGCGTCACTAACCACGCGAAGCGAATGTTACGGATCTGCGTCCCCGAACTCGCGGTCCTCTGCCAGGCCCCCGCGACGGACCGATCTCCGTCAACCCCCCGCAGAATTCACGGAAAGCTGAGGCATATAGCCTCGCAACAAGCGCCCCCGTCAACCGCCGCCAAAGTGCCTATATGACAAAGACCGGGCACTGTGGCGACTATGACACAGTGCCCTTTCGGCCCTGAACGACTCGCCTGTCAGGTCCGGATCGCGCCGCTCTCGGTCAGGTAGCCGAGCTCGCGCAGCAGCGGCCCGTGGGCCTCGACCAGGCGCTGCACCTGGCTCTCGCTGAGCAGCCGGCGCCAGGCGCCGACCTCGCCGGCACGGAAGAAGCGGCTCTTGCCGTCGGGCCGCGCCTCGACGAAGCGCTCCCTGGCCTCCTGGCGCGCCAGCTCCTTGAAGGAGCTGAACTTGATGGCCTTTTTCAGGCGCGGCGGGTCCTTCGGCAGGCCCAGGAACTTGATCAGCCGGGCGAAGGTCTTGTCCGGCTGGCGGGTCATGTCCTCGTA
>CAZDBC010000179.1:0-6733 GCA_964503295.1 uncultured Kiloniellaceae bacterium
GCGATGTCGAGCGCCTTGCCCTGCGGCATGCCGTCGACGATGTCGAACAGCACGACGTCGCCCAGTTCCTTCAGACCGGCCAGCAGGGCAAGCGTGCCGCCGATCTGCCCGGCGCCGATCAGCGCTATCTTGTTCCGTGCCATGTTCGCTAGTTCCCCTCGCGAGTGCCTGCCGCGGCGGCCGCGATGCGCGACCCCGACGTCCTGCGGGTCTCCGCGGGCGCCCGCGGCGCCGTCGCGCGGCGGCGGGCGCGGCTGCGGGAGACCTCCAGGCGGCGGTTTCCTACCGCGAATCCCGGAGGCGGGCAAGGGCTGCGGCCGGCTGCATAGGCCAGGGCGCGGCGTCAGGTCAGATGCTGCAGCCCCATGTACTCGGCGGAGCGCATCTCCTGCAGCCGGCTGACCGTGCGCTGGAACTCGGCCGCGCCGTCGCCCTGCGGGTAGAGCCGCTCGGGCGGCGCGTCGGCGGCGATCACGAGCTTGACCTTGTGCTCGTAGAGCGCATCGATCAGCGTCATGAAGCGGCGCGCCTCGTTGCGGTTGTGCGGGCCGAGGCGCGGCACGCCCGACAGCACCACCGCATCGTAGCGCCGCGCGATCGCGAGGTAGTCGCCCGCGCCGAGCGGCCGTTCGCACAGCTCGGCGAAGTCGAAGCGGGCCACGCCGGCGGCCGCCTCCGGCACCTCGATGGTGCGCCCCTTGACGGTCAGGCGCTGTGGCGCCGGCTCGGCCCCGGCGGTCAGGCGGGCGAAGGCCTCATCGAGCGCGGCGTCGGCGCGCGGGCCGAGCGGCGCGTGATAGACCGGCAGGTTCTTGAAGCGGTCGAGCCGGTAATCGACTCCCGAATCGATCTGCAGGACGTCCAGGCGTTCGCGCAGCAACTCAATGAAGCCGAGGAACTGCTCGCGCTGCAGCCCGCCTTCGTAGAGGCGTTCGGGCGGCCAGTTGGAGGTCGCGACGACCACCACGCCGCTCTGGAACAGCTGCTCGAACAGGCGGCCGAGGATCATGGCGTCGGCGATGTTGACGACGTGGAACTCGTCGAAGCACAGCAGCCAGGCCTCGTCGGCCAGGGCCCGCGCCAGGTCGGGCAGCGGGTCGGCGCGCGTGCCCCTGGTCGCCTGGCGCCAGTGGTGCAGACGATCCTGCACCTCCTGCATGAAGGCGTGGAAATGGACCCGGCGCTTGCGCTCGACCGGGGCCTCCGCGAAGAAGAGATCCATCAGCATCGACTTGCCGGTACCGACGCCGCCGAAGATGTAGAGGCCCTGCGGCGGGTCGACTGTGCGCCGGGCAAGACCGAGGCGCTCCTTCCAGCCGCCGCGCCCGCTCTCGGGCCGATAGCCGCTCAGCGCATTGCGCAGCGACTGCAGCTTCTCGGCCGCCAGCTCCTGGGCCGGGTCGGCGCGCAGCTTGCCCTCCCGGCGCAAGGCGCGATAGGCGGCCAGCGGCCCGCTCCCGGTCTCGTCGCTCATGGTCAGGGAATCGCTGCTCCGGCGCGGCGGGGGAACACGCGGCCGAGTCCTGCGCCCCCTCGGTGCGACACCGACGGCGGCGCCCCCGGACCATGGCCGTTGTACATGCGCGCGCTTCTATAGTAGAGGGAACCGCTTGGCGACAAGTCCGCCCGCCGCCGGCGACGGGACGGCCGGGCCGTGGGGCGACCAGCGAGGGGGGCATCCGGTAGAATGAAAAGAAACCGCCGCAGTGGCCGCCTCTGCGGCCTTGTGCTCGCCTGCGCGTTCCTGCTGCCACTCGGCGGCGCGCACGCCAAGGACCCGATGGCGCGCGGCTTCTACGTCTCCCTGGTCGGCATTGGCGCGGCCGGCGTGCTCGGCGACCTCGACAACGAGACGCCCTCGATCGGCGGCTCGCTCAACGATCCCGAGGAGGACAGCGACCTCGTCGGCGCCGCCGGCCTGGCGGTCGGCTACGGCTTCGCCATCGGCGATTCCGGTGCCTTGCGGCTGGAGCTGATGTACGACCACCGCTTCCGCTACGACTATGACAACAATCCGGCGTTCCAGAGCGGCACGCCCAACGTCTCGCTGTCGAGCGACATCAGCAGCGACACGCTGATGTTCAACGTCCTCTACCAGTTCGACGTCGACTGGCCGCTCGGCGAGGGGAATGTCTACCCCTACGTCGGCGGCGGCATCGGGGCGGTGCGCCACGTCTCCGACGCCGAGTTCGCCAACATCGACAGCGGCGTCTCCTTCGACAGCGAGGAGACCGAGACCAATCTCGCAGGGTCGGGCAATTTCGGCTTCGTCTGGCAGCTGCGCGAGGGCTGGAACCTCGACCTCGGCTACCGCTTCGTCTACCTCGGCGAGGTGCCGGTCGGGCCCTTCGGCAACGGTGCCGAGTTCCGGGCCGAGAGCTACTTCTCGCACGACGTGATGCTGTCGATCGGCTATCACTTCTAGGCTGCGGTCGCCGGCCGGACCTCCCTGCGTCCGGGCCTGCGACAGCCCGCGGTCTGGCGCTCGCGCCTGGGAGAGACTATGCACATGGTCGCAAGGATCGCCGCGCGGACGCGCCGGCGATGCTTCGCCGGACAGGAAACAGGCATCCGCAAAACCAGGGAGAGGTCCCGTGGACGAAGAAACCTTCAACATGTCGCTGCGCAAGTTCCTCAAGAAGGTCGGCGTGACCTCGCAGCGCGAAATCGAGCAGGCGGTGCGCGCCGCCGTGGAGAGCGGCAAGATCGGCGCCGATCAGCCGCTCGCCGCAAAGGTGACGCTGACCATCGAGGCGGTCGGCCTCGAGGAGGAGATCACCGGCGCGATCGAGCTGAGCTGACGCTCAGGACGGCGACTCCCGGTCCGGTGCCGGGAAGGCCGGCGGCAGCTTCAGGCCCTTGGCCGCCATCACGGCGCGCAGACGGTCCGGGTAGTCGGTGATGATGCCGTCGACCCCGAGGTCGATCAGCGAGGCCATGTCGCCCGGATCGTTGACCGTCCAGACGACCACCTTGAGGCCCAGGCCCTGCGCCTCGCGCAGGTCGGCCCGGCGCAGGTCCCGGTAGTAGGGCGACCAGACCGTGCCGCCGCTGCGCGCCACCGCCTGCGGCACCGAGAGCTGATCCGCATCGAGATCGAGGCCGGCGGTCCAGGGCGAGGTGCCGGGCCGGCCGCGCTCCAGGTTGTCGAGCCAGTCCCGCTCGGCGGTCAGGTAGACGGTGGCAATGTCCGGCGCCAGCGCCTGCATCGCCTGCAGGCTGCGCCAGTCGAAGGACTGCACCGCGGCCCGGTCGGCGATGCCGTGCGCCTCGATCAAGGCATGGAGCGCGGCGGCGAAGGCCTCCGGCGATGCCGTCTCGTCGGGCGCACGGGGATCGATCTTGGTCTCGATGTTGTAGCGCACGACGCCGCCGCTCTGCCGTTCGGCCGCCTCGACGACGGCGTCCAGGGTCGGGACGCGGGTCCCGTCGAGCGCCTGCTGCTCGGGGAAGCGCTGCGCCACCTTGCCGTCCGGCCGGGCGCGCCCGACGTCGTAGCGCGCCAGTTCGGCGGCGGTCAGGTCGCGGATCAGCGGCCCGGGCGCCGCGATCCAGTCGCCGCCGGGGCCGCGGGTCAGCTCCGGCGACAGCCGCCGGTCGTGGCTGACGACCAGCACGCCGTCGGCGCTGAGGCCGATGTCCATCTCCAGGGTGGTGACGCCGATCGCCAGCGCGCCCGTGAAGGCGGGCTGGGTATTTTCCGGGAACAGGCCGCGCGCGCCGCGGTGGCCCTGCAGGTCGAAGGCGGGCCAGTCGCGCGCCTGGGCGGCCTGTTCGGGCCGCTCGGCAAAGAAGGTCGTCGCCCCGAGGCCGGCCAGCATGAGGGTGACCGCCAGCATGGCGAGCGATCCGGCCGAGAGCGTGCGCCGCCGCGGGCGTCGATCGGGTTGCGTCATGGCCGGTCCGTCCTGTCCGGGGAATCCAACGGGCGGTTGCAAGCCGCCGTACGAGCGTGGCGCAGTCTAACCGCCGGGCCGGACCGGGACCAGCGCGGCGCGCCGGCGCGGTTCAGGCCAGCCGGCGCATCCACGCGGCGGTGCCGCGCGCCAGGCCGCCGTCGGCCGTGTCGAGCGCCTCGATCACGCCGGCGCGCCAGTCGGCCGCCTTGTCCTGGCTCAGCTTCGCCTTGCCTTCGAGGCGCGCGACCGGCAGCTCGAAGGCCACGATGCCGCGCATCAAGCCTTCCAGCCGCGTCTCCTCGAGCCGCGCGAGCGACCAGGCGCCGGACCCGCTGCCCTCGTGATGGGCGCTGAGGCGGGCGAGCAGCGCGCGCACCGCCTCCGGCGACTCGATCAGGCGCGGCCGGCCGTAGGCGTGCACGGCGAGGTAGTTCCAGGTCGGCACCGACCTGCCCTCGGCCGCCGGCCCATACCAGGTCGGCGAGACGTAGGCGTGCGGCCCCTGGAACACGGCCAGCGCCTCGCCGCCGCTCGCGGATAGCGCCGCAAGGTCGCGCCACTGCGGATTGGCGCGCGCGACGTGGCCGAGCAGGCGATCGCTGCCGTCCTCGCCCCGCTCGAGCAGCAGCGGCAGGTGGGTGGCCTGCAGGCGGCCCTCGACCGCGGTCACCAGCAGGCCGAAATCGCAGGCCGCGACGATCTCTTCGATCGCCGCGCGGTCGTCGAGCCGGAAGGCTTTGGGAACATACATGGGCGTGGCTCGCGCAAGGGAAAGCGGGCGGCAGGGCTGCCGGCCGTCGAAGCCACTCTAGGCGCGGCAAGCGGTCCCGTGCCAGGACCGCTTCGCGCGCAAGTCGTGGTGCCGCTTTTCCCGGTCGCGAACCCTGGCCGGGCTCAGCCCTGGCGTTCGACCATCAGCTTCTTGATCTCGGCGATCGCCTTGGCCGGGTTGAGGCCCTTCGGGCAGGTCTTGGTGCAGTTCATGATGGTGTGGCAGCGGTAGAGCCGGAAGGGATCCTCGAGCTGGTCGAGCCGTTCGCCGGTCGCCTCGTCGCGGCTGTCGGCGATCCAGCGGTAGGCCTGGAGCAGCACCGCCGGGCCGAGGTAGCGCTCGCCGTTCCACCAGTAGCTCGGGCAGGAGGTGGTGCAGCAGAAGCAGAGGATGCACTCCCACAGGCCGTCGAGCCTGGCCCGCTCCTCCGGGCTCTGCAGCCGCTCGCGCTCGGGCGCCGGGGTGTCGGTCTTCAGCCAGGGCTCGACCGCGCTGTACTGGGTGATGGCCTGGGTCAGGTCGGGCACCAGGTCCTTGACCACCGCCATGTGCGGCAGGGGGTAGACCTTCACCTCGCCCTCGACTTCCTTGATGTACTTGGTGCAGGCCAGCGTGTTGGTGCCGTCGATGTTCATGGCGCAGGAGCCGCACACCCCCTCGCGGCAGGAGCGCCGGAAGGTCAGGGTCGGGTCGACCTCGTTCTTGATCTTGATGAGCGCGTCCAGAACCATCGGCCCGCAGTCGTCGAGGTCGACCTCGAAGCTGTCGAGCCGCGGGTTGGCCTCGTCGTCCGGGTTCCAGCGGTAGACCTTGAAGGTGCGCACGGTCTTGGCGCCGGGCGCGGCGCGGAAGTGCTTGCCTTCCTCGATCCTGGAATGGCGCGGCAGCGCGAACTCGACCATGTGATCACGTCTCTCTTCTGCTGTGCGGCGCGCGGGCGCGCGCCGCCGGGCGTCCGGCCGGCGGCGGCGCGTCTAGTAGACGCGCGCCTTGGGCGGGAACGACTGGACCTCGTTGGTCATGGTCTGCAGGTGGACCGACCGGTAATCGATCGTGACCTCGCCCTTGTCGTCGCACCAGGCCAGGGTGTGCTTCAGCCAGTCCTTGTCGTTGCGCTCGGGGAAGTCCTCGCGCGCGTGCGCGCCGCGGCTCTCGGTCCGGTTGGCGCCGGAGGCCATGGTGCAGACCGCCTGGACCATGAGGTTGTCGAGCTCCAGCGTCTCGACCAGATCCGAGTTCCAGATCATCGAGCGGTCGGACACCTTGAGGTCGTCGCGCTTGCTCCAGACGCCGCGCAGCTTGTCCATGCCCTCGGACATGATCTCGCCGGTGCGGAACACCGCCGCATGTTCCTGCATCGCACGCTGCATCTCCAGGCGCAGCGCCGCGGTCGGCGTCTCGCCGTCGGCGTGGCGCGCCTTGTCGAGCCGGGTCAGCGCCGGCTCGTCGGCATCGCCCGGCAGCGGCCGGTGCGACTCGCCCGGCTTGACCAGCTCGGCACAGCGCTTGGCCGCGGCGCGGCCGAACACGACGAGGTCGAGCAGCGAGTTGGATCCGAGGCGGTTTGCGCCGTGCACCGAGACGCAGCCGGCCTCGCCGACCGCCATCAGCCCGGGCACCACGGTATCCGCGTTGCCGTCCTTCATGGTCACGACCTCGCCCGAGTAGAGCGCCGGGACGCCGCCCATGTTGTAGTGGCAGGTGGGCAGCACCGGGATCGGCTCCTTGGTCACGTCGACGCCGGCGAAGATGCGCGCCGATTCGGCGATACCCGGCAGGCGTTCGTGGATCAGATTGGGATCCAGGTGCTCGATGTGCAGATGAATGTGGTCCTTGTTCGGCCCGACCCCGCGGCCCTCGCGGATCTCCATGGTCATGGAGCGGCTGACCACGTCGCGGCTGGCCAGGTCCTTGGCGGAGGGCGCGTAGCGCTCCATGAAGCGCTCGCCTTCGGAATTGGTCAGAAAGCCGCCCTCGCCGCGCACGCCCTCGGTGATCAGGCAGCCGGCGCCGTAGATGCCGGTCGGGTGGAACTGCACGAACTCCATGTCCTGCAGCGGCA
>CAZDBC010000180.1:0-225 GCA_964503295.1 uncultured Kiloniellaceae bacterium
AACCGGCCTGGAAAACACCATTGCTGACGAGGTCCGAGAGCTCTGTCGCGTCCTCGGGCGCACAACTGAAAGTCGCCTGCCATTCCGCGAAGGTCAGGTTCCCGTCGGTCACCGGAACTAGGCGGAACTCGGCCACGTAGTCCGCAAGCGGCATCGGCGACTCCAGGATCGAGTAGCTGAAGGCATACTCGAAATCCGAGAGCGACAGGAGCTGTTCGCGAATGC
>CAZDBC010000180.1:235-6689 GCA_964503295.1 uncultured Kiloniellaceae bacterium
CAAGGTGAAGTTACGGATGCAGCCGACCTTGTCCGACGGCTGTCCGCTCTCGATCCGGCTTTCGGCGATCCCCGGATGCCAGTCCGGCAGCCCGTTGAAGTCGCGCACGACGCGCCAGACCTGATCGGCCGGCGCGCCGATCACGCTGGACGCGTAGGCCTTCACCATCTCGACTTCTCCTTGCGACCGACGCTCACTCCGCCGCATTCTCCTTCTTCTTGCCGTTACCCGCCGGCCGGCGCGATCGCTTTTCCGCCTCGCCGTCCCGGGTTTCGCGTTCCTGGGAGCTTCCGCCGCCGAGAACGTTGGTCATGCGCCCGATGTCGCCGGCGCCGATTCCGATCTCCGACAGCAACGAGTCGATGAGGGGCGCCTGCGCCCGGTAGCGCAGCGCCGAATTGACCACGCGCTCGGAGAATCCGCCGCCGTCGCCACCGTCCCCTCCGCCGGCACCGGCATGGCCACTGCCGCCGCCGCCGAGACCGTCGACCTGCAGGATCTTGATGCCCTCGATCTTCTCCATCGGCTTGACGCTCTCGCGCACGATGCCCTCGAGCTTGTCGATCAGGCGTAGCCGCATCTCGGAGGCGCGCGACTGCTCGGTCAGGACGTTGAGCGCTTCGTTCATCTGGCGCCGGCCCTCGGCATCGATCTCGTAGCGCAGCTTGGCGGCCAGCGCCCGCACCTTTTCGGATTCGGACTCGCCTTCCGCCTGAATGCGCAGCGCCTCGGCCCGCTCACCGGCAACGTACTTCTCCACCTCGGCGGCCAGACGGCTGCGGATGCCCTCGCGTTCGGCCTCCTGCCGCGCCAGGACCAGCTCGATGGCCTTGCGCCGCTCGGCGATCTCGATCTCGCGCGCGGAAAAGCTCTTCTCCTCGGCGGTGACCGCCTTGGCGCGCGCGCCCTCGGAATCGACCTGGCTTTCGTAACGCTCCTTGCTCTTCTGCAGCACCGCGATCGCGCGCTCGAGCTCGGCCACCTCGACCGCGAGCTGCTCTTCGATCTCCAGCCGGCGCAGGTCGCGGCGCTGGATAACCCGCGCCTCGTCGAGGCCGCGTTCGGAGGCGATGCGCACGCGCTCGACCTCCTCGCGCGCGGCGATCTCCGCCTCTTCCAGCGCCTGGCGCCGGCCGACCTCGAGCGACTGCAGCGCCTTCTCCCGCGCGATCCGGTCTTCTTCCAGCCTGCGATCACGGGCGATCTGGGCCCGGTCGACCGCAAGCCTCGCCGTGATGCCGTTCTCTTCGGATTCGGATTCCGCTTTCACCTTCTCCATGGCCTTGCGCGCCAGGGCGATGGCCCGTTCTTCCTCGGCGAGCTCGCGCAGCTTGCGCCGCTCGACCTCCATGCGTTCGACCTCGCCTTCCTGGGCGATGCGCTCCTCGTCCAGCAGCCGCTCCGTGGCGATGCGCGACCGCTCGACCTCCTCGCGCGCAGCGATCTCCGCCTGCTCGAGCGCCTGACGTCGGGCAACCTCGAGCGCCTGCGTGTCCCGCTCGCGGGTGATGCGCTCCTCGTCGAGCGAGCGCGACTGGGCGATGCGCGCACGCTCGATCTCGAGGTCCGCCGTGATTCTCGCCTCTTCGGACTCGCGTTCGCGCTGCGCCTGCTCGCGGGCGATTTCCGCGCGCTGAACGGCCCGCCGCGATTCGATATCGCGGCCCTGCTCCAGGCGCGCGAACTCGCTGTCGCGCTCGATCTGCAGCGACAGCTTCTCGGTCTCTAGGTTCTTGTTCCGGATCTCGATCATCGTGTCCTGCTCGATATCGTTCCGGATCTTGCGCCGACGTTCGATCTCCTCGGTCAGGCGGGTCAGGCCCTCGGCGTCAAAGGCATTCGAGGGATTGAAATAGTCCATGTTGGTCTGGTCCATGCCGGTCAGCGAGACCGCCTCCAGCTCCAGACCGTTGTTGGCCAGCTGCTCCTGCGCGACCGCGCGCACCCGCTTGACGTACTCGCCCCGCTTCTCGTGCAACTCCTCCATGGTCATTTCGGCGGCGACCGAGCGCAGCGAGTCGACGAACTTGCCCTCCACCAGCTCTTTCAGGGCATCGGGCTGCAGCGTCCGCCGGCCCAGGGTCTGGGCGGCCGCGGAAATGGCCTCCTTGGACTGGGCGACCCGGACGTAAAATTCGGCCAGCACGTCGACCCGCATCCGGTTCTTCGTGATCAGCGCCGATTCGTGGTTGCGGCGGATCTCCAGCCGCAAGGAGTTCATGTTGACCGGCGTGACCTCGTGAACAATGGGCAGCACGAAGGCGCCACCATCCTTGACCACCTTTTCGCCGCCCCAGCCCGTGCGGACAAAGGCCGTTTCCTTGGTCGAGCGTCGATAAAGCCAGTTGAGCAGATAGACGGCGGCCACGATGACCACCGCCAGAACGATCAACGCCAGGATCGTCCAGCCGAGCGCTGCAGCAGACATGTCGTCCTCCCTTGCTTCCGCCGCCTGATCCTACTGTCGGCGGATTCCCTTAAATCTTCTGGTCTGTTCGGTAAGCGCCGCCTCCGTAGGCAGGCGCTCCATCGAGCTGGCCCCGTAGAAGCCGTGGCAGTCGGGGCAGTTGCGCAGAATATGCTCGGCATCCTCGGGCATAGCGATTGGCCCGCCGTGGCACAGAACGATCACGTCGCGCCGGGCCTTGATTGCCGCGTCCGCCCAGGCATTGATCAGCGGGACGCAGTCGTCGAGCGTAAGCGCGGTCTCGGCACCGATCGCGCCGCCGGTCGTCAGACCCAGGTGACAGACGACGATGTCGGCGCCGGCCCTGGTCATCTCGACGGCGTCGTCCTCGCCGAACACGTAAGGCGTGGTGAGCAGATCCAGGCCGTGAGCGGCCCGAATCATGTCGACTTCAAGCCCGAAGCCCATGCCCGTCTCTTCCAGATTGGCCCGAAAGGTGCCGTCGATCAGGCCGACTGTGGGGAAGTTCTGAACGCCGGAAAATCCCATTTCCTTGAGTCCGCGCAAGAAGGGCTCGCGCAGCATGAAGGGATCGGTTCCGTTCACCCCGGCGAGGACCGGCGTCTTCTTCACCACCGGCAGGACCTCGCGCGCCATCTCGACCACGATGTCGTTGGCATTGCCATAGGCGAGCAGTCCGGCGAGCGACCCGCGCCCGGCCATGCGGTAGCGCCCGGAATTGTAGATCACGATGAGGTCGATCCCGCCGGCCTCCTCGCACTTGGCCGACAGCCCGGTTCCCGCGCCGCCGCCGACGATCGGCTCTCCTCGCCGCAACATGCTGCGGAACCTGTCGAGTATTTCACGCCGCTCGATCGCCGCCATTCTCATCCCTTCAGGCGGCCGCTCGCGCCGCACGCATGATGTCCCGGAAATTGTCGACCAGGGCCCTGGCAAAGGCCGGGTCGTTGATGTTGTGCGGCAGCCGGATCAGGCGCCGGTTCGCCGTCGGGCGAAAGACTTCCTCGATGGCGCGGAACAGCGCCTGGTCCGCCGCCGGATCGTGAAACGGCATCCCCGGAGCATCGAGCAGTGACACCCCGCCCTCCGGCAGAAGAAAGCGGACTGGCCCTTCGCAGCGGTTGAGCCGCTCGGCGATCCAGCGCCCCATCACGGCGTTCTCCTCCGCCGTGGTGCGCATCAGCGTGACCTGGGGATTGTGCTTGTAGAGCAACCGGTCTTTGTACTTCTGCGGCACCGTCTCAATCGGGCCCCAGTTGACCATGTCGAGGGCACCGCACGAGCCGACGTAGGGCAGGCGCGTACGAATGATCGCCCCCAGGCGATCCTCGCCCGCCGAGAAGACGCCACCCATGTGTAGGTCGGCCACCTCGGTTGTCGTCGCGTCGATCACCCCGGCCAGCATGCGCGAGTCGGCGAGTTTCTCCATCGAGCGGCCACCGGTTCCGGTCGCATGGAAGACCAGACAGTCGTATTGGTCCTGGAGGAGTCGGGTGACCTCCTGGACGCACGGGGTGGTGACGCCGAACATGGTCAGGCCGATCGCCGGCTTGCCGGCGTCCTCGCCGCCCGCTTCGGCGTGCAAAATCATGCCGCCCAAGGCATGTGCGGCATTGGCCAGGACCTGCCGCGAGATCCGGTTAAGTCCCTGTACGTCGGTGACCGAATACATCATGCAGATGTCGGTCGGCCCGACATAGCGCGAGACGTCGCCCGAGGCTACGGTCGAGACCATGATCTTGGGCACGCCGACGGGCAACCGCTGCATGGCCGGCGTCGCCAGCGACGTCCCGCCCGAGCCGCCCGCCGAGATGACCCCGGCAACGTCCCGGCGCGTGGGCAGAAAGCGCGCGAAAGCTTCAGCCATGGCACTGACAGAAGCACCGCGGTCGCCGGAAAAGACGGCATGCGCGCCCTTCGGGTGGTGTGAGGCGACCTCGGTCGGGTTGACGGTCGCGGTCGAGGGCTTACCGCCGGTCGAGAGATCGACGGTCACGACGCGCCGTCCCATCGCCTCGAGGCACCGGGCGATAAAGCCGAGTTCGGTGCCCTTGGTGTCGAAGGTGCCGACCACGTAGGCGGCGCCGTCGTAAGCCCGGGTCGCCGGAACCGGCGGGCCCTCCGGCTCCACTCGCGCAACCCGGCCGCGGCGATCTGTCGCGTCCGCCCTGGACCGTGTCGGGTCCGTGGTCCGGTAGAGCGGATTGGCCGCGGACCAGCGGGTCGGCGCGGCGCCGACTGTCGGGCCGCCGGAAGTTGCGCCCGCCTCCACGCCCGCTTCGCGGCGCACGCGGATGACGGTGCTCGGCGGCTCCGGCGCGGCGGCTGTGGTCGCCGGCGCCATCTCTTCCTCGTCGTCGTCGTGCCGGCCGACGCCGAGCAGGCGCTGCTGCAGCTCCGTGTCGGCGGCCAGATCCGCAGCGCTCATGTCACGGGCGATGCGTCCGTTGACCATCACGGCGACCCGTTCGGCGATGTCGAGCGCCACGCCGATGTTCTGCTCCACGAGAAGAACGGAGATTTCGCCCTCCTCGGCCAGATCCTTAAGGATTCCCTCGACCTGCTGCACGATCACCGGCGCCAGCCCCTCGGTCGGTTCGTCCATGATCAGCAGGCTCGGGTTGCCAACCAGCGCCCGACCGATGGCGAGCATCTGCTGCTCGCCGCCCGAAAGCTGGCCGCCCCCGTTGCGGCGACGCTCGTGCAGCCGCGGGAAAGCCTCGTAGACGCGCTCAACCGTCCAGGCGGCATCCCTGCCGCCGCGCGCCGCCAGACGCAAATGCTCGTCGACGCTGAGCGAGGGCCATACCCGGCGGCCCTGGGGCACATAGCCGATTCCCATGCGCGCTATGCGGTTGGGGGCGAGGCCGACGAGCTCGCGGCCGCGGAAGCGGATCGAGCCGGCACTCGCGCGGACCAGGCCCATGATCGCCTGGCAGGTCGTCGTCTTGCCCATTCCGTTGCGGCCGACTACGGCCAATACGCCGTCGTCGAGCATCAGCTCGACGCCATGCAACGCCGGTGCATGGCCGTAGTGGACCACCAGCCCGTTGATCTCCAGCGCCGCGCGCCGCTTGTTGGGGCTGCGCTCAGACACGGCCGGCTCCGAGATAGATCTGCTGCACCTCTGAATCGGTCTCGATCTCGTCGGGCGTGCCGTGCTTGAAGATGCGCGCGTTGTGCATGACCGTCACGTGCTGCACGACGCGTAGCGCGACGTCGAGGTCGTGCTCGATAATGATGTAGCCGATGTGCCGCGGCAGCGCGTGCAGGATCTCGATCAGCTCGCGCCGTTCCGCCGCCGCCAGACCGGCAGCCGGTTCGTCGAACAGGATGAATCGCGGCGCACCGGCCAGCGCCAGACCGATCTCGAGCTGGCGTTGTTGCCCGTAGGCAAGTTCCGCCGCCAGGCGATCGGCGAACTGCTCCAGGTGGACCGTGTGCAGAAGCTCGCGCGCCATGCGCAGGGTGGGATCGTCGCGACCCGGTCGCCGCAGCGAATAGCGCCCGCGCGTAATCCCCCGGCAGGCCAGATAGAGGTTGTCGAGAACGCTCAACCCCCGGAAGAGTTGCGAGTGCTGATACGTGCGCCGCAGGCCGCGCCGGATGCGCTGGTGCGGCGGCAGGTCCGTTACGTCCTCGCCGAAAAAGCGGATCCGGCCCGATGAAGGCGGAAAGTCTCCGGTGATGGCATTGAACAGCGTGGTCTTGCCGGCACCGTTGGCGCCCAGGATGGCGCGCCGTTCCCCGGCCGCCACCTGCAGCGAGACGTCGTCGAGAGCCACGACGGCGCCGAAGGTGCGGCGCACGCCCCGGATATCCAGGGCATGCGCAACACCGGCCTGTTCGACCCTCTGGGCCGTGCGCGACCGGCTGACGCTCACACCTTCGACCGCCGCCATGGTTCTCTCACTGCCCGTCAGGCAGGCTCAGTTGCACGGCGGGTTGTCGCGACCCACGGGTCCGAGCGCAAGGAACTCGTCGCGCGGCATGCCCATGGTCTGGTTCACATCGGGGATGACCTTG
>CAZDBC010000181.1:0-6652 GCA_964503295.1 uncultured Kiloniellaceae bacterium
CCGCCCGCCCGGCAACGCCTCCCGCAGCTTCGCCATCCCCGGCGCGGCGGATGCCGACACCGCGACCGCCTTCCGTGCCGCTTGAGATCTCCGGCGATCTCGGCCGGCTGCTCGTGCTCGGGGTGATCCTGATCGGGACCGGGGTGGTCGCCGGCATCGTCGCGGGCCTGCTCGGCGTCGGCGGCGGCATCGTCATCGTGCCGGTGCTGTTCAATCTGCTGCTGCTGGCCGGCGTCGAGCCGGCGGTGGTCATGCACCTTGCGGTCGGCACCTCCCTTGCGACCATCGTTCCCACCTCGATCGCCTCGGCGCGCGCGCACTGGCGACGCGGCAATCTCGACCCGCTGCTGCTGCGCCAGCTCGGGCCCGCGATCGTGCTCGGCGTGATTCCAGCGGCCGCCTTCGGCGGTTATCTGAGCGGCGACGTGCTCAAGGGCGTGTTCGGCTGCGTCGCCATGCTGGTTGCGCTGAACATGGCGGCGCGCAGGCAGGTCACCGTGCTGGTGCCGGGCCTGCCCGCCGGCCTGCCGCGCCACGCCATCGGCTTCGTGATCGGCGGCTTCTCGACCCTGATGGGCATCGGCGGCGGGACGCTCAGCGTGCCGATACTCTCGGCCTTCGGCGTGCCGCTGCTGCGCGCCGTCGGCACCGCCTCGGCGATCGGCCTGCTGATCAGCGTGCCCGGCGCGCTCGGCTTCATCGCCACCGGCATCGGGGCGCCCGGCCTGCCGCCCGGCACGCTCGGCTACGTCAGCCTGCTCGGCTTCGCCCTCATCGTGCCGGCCAGCGTCCTGGCCGCGCCGCTTGGCGCGCGCATCGCGAGCAGCATCGACACGCGCTGGCTGCGCCTCGCCTTCGCCGTCTTCCTCTTCGTCACCGCGCTGCGCATGCTGTTCGACGTGATCGCTTGAGGCCGCGGGCCACGGCCGTCCCACCCGGCCGCGGAACCGGCAGCGAAAGAGGATTGCCGTCCAAATCGCACGGCCGAACCGCGCGCGCGGCCGGCGCGCGTGTGACCTTTGCGGCCTGAAAAATGCCCCCCATAAGCTCCTTAAGCCCGCAATTCCGGACACTTAGGTTTTCGGAGCCGGGGGGTTTCGGAGCCGGGGCGCGGCGGGGGGCCGGGCGGGCGCTCCCGTACCCGGCGAGAGCCGGGGGCGGCCATGCAGGGCGGCGAGCAAGGAATGGCACGGATAGCGAGAACCCATGCTGCCACGCAGGCAACTTCTCCGCGCCGGTCTGGCGGCCGGCAGCGCGATCTTGTGGCCGGCCGGCGCTCTGCGCCGCGCGGCCGCGGCCGAACCGCCGTTTGGCCTGGAGCAGCTGCGCGAACGGGCGCGCGCGCTGGCCGCGCAGCCCTTCGTCGAGCCGGACGACAGGCTGCCCGCGGCGCTGCGTGAGCTCGATGCCGCCCGCTATCACGCGCTGCGCTTTCGGCCCGAACGGGCGCTGTGGCGCGGCGAAACGCTGTTCGAGGTGCAGCTTCTCCACCGCGGCCATCACTTCGCCAGGCGCGTTCCGGTTCACCTGATCGAGGACGCCGCGCCGCGCACGCCGGCCTTCGATCCGGCGCTGTTCGACTACGCGCACAGCGGGCTGGAGGCGCCGCCCGAGGGCGATCTCGGCTTCGCCGGCTTCCGCCTGCACTATCCCCTTCACCGGCCGGACTACGCCGACGACCTCATGGTCTTTCTCGGCGCCAGCTACTTCCGCGTGCTCGGCCGCAACCAGCACTACGGCATCTCGGCGCGCGGCCTGGCGATTGACACAGCTTTGCCGGGCGGCGAGGAGTTCCCCTTCTTCCGCGCGTTCTGGCTCGAGAAGCCGGCGCCCGGGGCGACGCGCATGACGCTCTTCGCCCTGCTCGACAGCCCGAGCGTCACGGGCGCCTACCGCTTCGCCGTCGCGCCCGGCGCGGCGACCGCGGTCGAAGTGACGGCGACGCTTTATCCGCGCCGCGAGATCGCCAAGCTCGGCATCGCGCCGCTGACCAGCATGTTCCTGTTCGGCGAGACGCGCAGCCGGCGCTTCGACGACCACCGCCCCGAGGTGCACGATTCCGACGGCCTGCTCCTGCACGGCGCGTCGGGCGAGTGGATCTGGCGTCCGCTGACCAATCCCGCCGCCCTTCAGGTCAGCGCCTACCTCGACGAGAACCTGCGCGGCTTCGGCCTGCTGCAGCGCGACCGCGCCTTCGCCAGCTACCAGGACCTCGACATGGAGTACCACAGACGGCCGAGCCTGTGGGTCGAGCCGTCGCGGGACTGGGGCCCGGGCCAGGTCGAGCTGGTCGAGATTCCGAGCGACAGCGAGGTCAACGACAACGTGGTCGCCTACTGGGTGCCGCGCCGCGCCGCGGTGCCGGGCGAGGCCCTCGACTTCGCCTATCGCCTGCACTGCCATCTCGATCACCCCCTGCGGCCGCCGGGCGGCCGCGTCGAGGCGACGCGCCTCGGCGATGCGCCCGGCAGCGAGGGCGAGCGGCTCTTCGTGGTCGACTTCGCCGGCGGCGAGCTCGCCGGCCTCGCCGCGGCCCAGCCGGTCGGCGCCGGCGTCACCGCCTCGGCCGGCCGGATCGACTCGGTGGCCGTGCGCAAGAACCCGGAAACCGGCGGCTGGCGTCTGAGCTTCCTGTACCGGCCGGAGACCGCGCGCGCGGCCGACCTGCGCGCCTACCTGCGCCTGCGCGGCGATGCCCTGACCGAAACCTGGAGCTTCCTGTGGAAGTCGTGAACGACGGCGCCGCCCCCGCTCGGCGCGACCGCGCAGCAAGGCCGGTCCGGCATTTTGCGCCGGCCCTACGCCGCCTGCTGTTCTTCGGCCTGGTCGCGGCGAGCGCTGGCTGCGCCCTCTACCTCATGATCGACATCGTCGCGGCCAACGGCGTCTCGCTCATCGAGGCTGCGATCGTGCTGCTGTTCACGGTCAACTTCACCTGGATCGCGATGTCGTTCTGGACCGCGGCGATCGGCTTTCTGCTCCAGCTTGCGCGCCCCCGCGGGCCGACCGCCCGCGGCCTGCGCGAACCGGGCGACGACGAACCCCTGACCGCGCGCACGGCGATCGTCATGCCGATCTACAAGGAAGACACGCACCGCGTCTTCGCCGGGCTCGAGGCCATCCATCGCTCGCTCGCGGCGACCGGACAGCTCGACCGTTTCGATCTCTTCGTCCTGAGCGACACGCCCGAGCCCGAGATCGCCGCCGCCGAGGCGCGCGCCTGGCATCGGCTGTGCGCGCGCACCGGCGGCGCCGGGCGCGTCTTCTACCGGCGCCGGGCGGACAACCGCGGGCGCAAGGCCGGCAACATCGCCGACTTCTGCCGGCGCTGGGGCCGGGACTACGACCACCTGCTGGTGCTCGATGCCGACAGCGTCATGTCCGGCGGCGCCATCGTCCGCCTCGCCCGCCTCATGCAGGCCAATCCAACGGCCGGAATCATCCAGAGCTTCCCGGTCCCGGTCGGCCGCGAGACCCTGTTCGCGCGCATCATCCAGTTCGCCAACCGGCTCTACGGGCCGGTGCTGGCGCGCGGCCTGGCGTTCTGGCACGGCGGCGACAGCAACTACTGGGGCCACAACGCGATCATCCGCACCGCCGCCTTCATCGAACACTGCGGCCTGCCTCTGCTGCCCGGGCGCGCGCCGCTCGGCGGCGAGATCCTCAGTCATGACTTCGTCGAGGCGGCGCTGATCCGGCGCGCCGGCTGGACCGTCTGGCTGTTGCCCGAGGTCGGCGAAAGCTACGAGGAGGTGCCCGCCAACCTGATCGACTACGCCGCGCGCGACCGGCGCTGGTGCCAGGGCAACCTGCAGCACCTCAAGCTGCTCGGCGCGCGCCGGCTGCATCCCCTGAGCCGGGTGCACCTGGCGATGGGGGTCATGGCCTACCTCTCGTCGCCCTTGTGGCTGATCCTGCTGCTGCTCTCCACGGTCGACATCGTTCTTCTGTCGATGCGCGAGCACGCCTACTTCCCCGAGGCCGGCGGCCTCTTTCCGGTCTGGCCGATCTCCAAGGCGGCCGAGGCGCTGACCCTGTTCGGCGTGACGCTCGGCATGCTGGTGCTGCCCAAGATCTTCGGCCTCGCCGTCGCCCTGCTCGCCCCCGGCGAGCGGCGCCGCTTCGGCGGCGGCGCGCGGCTGGTCGCCGGCACGCTTCTCGAGCAGCTCCATTCCATGCTTCAGGCACCGGTGCTGATGCTGTTCCACAGCCGCTTCGTCGGCGCCGTGCTGCTCGGGCGCGACGGCGGCTGGAACGCGCAGGCGCGCGACGACCGCGGCCTCGACTGGCGCGAGGCGCTGGCCCGCCACGGCGGCCAGAGCCTCGTCGGCCTCGTCTGGGCCTGCCTCGTGCTGGTCGTGGCGCCGCAGTTCTTCTGGTGGCTGCTGCCGGTGATCGCCGGCCTGGTCGTGGCGCCGGCGCACGGCTGGCTGGCAAGCCGGCGCGGCGTGGGCCGTGCCGCCCGCCGTCTCGGGCTGTTCGCCACGCCCGAGGAGCGCGATCCGCCGCCGGTGCTGCACGGCCTGGCGCGCGCGCTGGCCCGCGGCAGCGTGCCGCCGCAGCCGTCCCCCTATGCGCTCGCCATCGCGCGAAGCGGCGCGCCGCGCCCGATCCGCGTCGTCCTGCCCGCCGCATCGGCGCCCCCGCTGCCCGAGACCCGGCCGTGCGAGATGCCGGCGCAGCGGCTCGACTACCCGGGCTGGCTCGGCTTCGTGCTGTCGCTGTGAGACGGCGGATCGCGCGGCTCAAAAGCGCACGCGGCCGTGCAGGCCGAGCCGCGTCGTCGGGGCGCCGGCGCGCGCCTCGAGCGCCGCTTCGAGGCCGAACGCGGCGGCCGCGTCCGGCCGGCTCGACAGCCGCGCGTTGACGTCCGACCGCAGGACCGCCCGATCCTCCTCCGCGGCCTCCTCGAGGAGTCCGAAACCGGCCGTCAGCTCGAATCGGCCGCGCGCCGAGCCCAGGCCGAGACGCAGCGAGAGATCCTGCCCGCGCGTTGCGCCGTCGCCGCTTTCCTCGGCGCGGCTCGCGAGCCTGAGGCCCGCGTTCCCGGGCCGGCCGAAGAGCGTGCCGCGCAGCGACAGGTCGAGCCGCAGCGCCGCATGCCGGGCCAACGTTCCGGCGGACTCTTCGCCCGCCGCATCGGCGTGCAGCGCGAGTCGCGAATCGACCGCATCCAACGGCCGCAACGACAGGTCGAAGGTGCCGTGCAGGAGGCGCAGCGGCGCGCCGCCATCGGCGTCGCGCTCGTCGCGCGCGCCAAGGCCGACTTGCAGGCGGGCCGGCCCGAGCCCCAGGGGAGACAGCTCCTGCGTCAGTGCGCCCCCGGCGTGCCAGCGGTGGCGCGGCGCCGCGTCGGACAGGGCACTTTGCCGGTGACCGCCGTGCAGCGCGACACGCAGGCTGTCGCCGAGCGATGTCGCGGCGTCGATCCGCAGGGCAAGGCTGTCGGGACCGACGCCGGTTCCCTGCGTCACGTAGTCCGCGCCGTGATAGTGGAACAGCAGGCCGTAGGCGAAATCGGATCCCGCCGGCGCGCCGAGACGGAGCCGATAGCCGAGCCGGGCCAGGGGATCGGCCGCAGCGCCGTCGGACTGCCCGGCGCCGCGGTCGAGGACGCCGAGATGGTTGGCGATGGCCAGTCGCGCGCCGTCAGGCGCGAGGCGGCTTTCGCTGCCCAGGTAGGTCAGACGGCGGCCGGACCGCGGATCGGCACCGGCGGCGCGAAGCGCGCCGAACAGCAGCGCGCCGTCCGGCGTCTCGCTGCGCGCCAGATGGCCGGCGGGCGCACCACCGCCGGGCGGCCGCCAGGGCACCCGCGCCAGCAGCGCGGCGTCCAGGGTCTGGTCGCCGGGCAATGCGGCGACGGCAAGCGGCCGCGTGCCTTCGGCGCCCGCTGCCGGCCGGGCGGGCGGCAGGGCCGAAAGGACGGCGGCCAGAACCAGTCCGGCACGGCGCAGGCTCGTCGACACCGGGAAGCGGCCTCCCTTGGCTTGCGGCTCGGCTGCCGCCGCCCTGCGGCGGCGCCCGAGTCCTTGTACCGACTGCGTGGTTAAGGGCAGGTGACGGCGAGCCGCGGGTGGCGTCCGGATTCGCCCGCGGAACCTGCCCGCCCGGACGGCGCTAGCAGGGCACCCCGGCGGCGGCGCAGGCGGCGGCGATCACCGACTCCAGCCCCGTGCGCAGCTCGGGCGCCAGCTCCTGCAGCGTCTTGCCGTATTCGCTGGCGATCGCGGCCTCGAGCTGCGCGCGCAGCGCCTGGCCGTCGAAGGCGCGCACGTCGCGCGCGGCGATCGTCACCTCGGTCCCGTCGGGCTGTTTCCAGGCGACGTCGATCGCGCCCTTTTCCTTGCCGTCCATGACCTCGATCACCATCGGCGCGCCGCCCGGGCCTCTCGGTACGATCACCCGCCCGCCGACCACGCCGGCCCAGTTGGGCGGCGACCAGTTGAGCGGCGAGACCGAGCCCTGGTCGCCGACCGCGCCGGCGTCGAGCTGCCCGGGCCCGAGGTCGAGCGACTGCTGACCCGTCGGGCCCAGCGCGCCCTCGCAGGCGGCCAGCAGCAGACACGAAAAAAGCGCCCCGAGGGCGCGGCGGGATTTGATCATGGCGTCATCCTCTCATTGTCGTCCCGACCCCCTCCCTGCCCTCCCC
>CAZDBC010000182.1:0-1677 GCA_964503295.1 uncultured Kiloniellaceae bacterium
CGGCGAGCGGCGCCGGCCAGGGATGCGCGACCGGCTCGAGCGGCACGCCCGAGGCCCGCGCCAGCCAGGCGAACAAGTCGCGCCACAGGGCCTCGGGCGCGGCCGCGTACATGCGCGCGCTGGCGATCAGGGGTCCGTCTTCGGGCAAGATCGATACCTCCTCTTCCTTGGCCGGGCGAAGGCGCTCGTGCAGTCTGCCCGCCCTTGACCTGGATCAGCAATCCGGGCGCGCGGCGGCCTAGACTGGCGCGGCGACTGGCGCGGCGACTGGCGCGGCGCGCCGGGGCGCGCGGTCCGGCCGAAGGCGGCGCCGAACGTCGGGCCGGGGGAGGGGAAGATGGAAGAGTCGTTCTGGACGCCTTTCGCGGCCAGCCTGCTGGCCGCGGCGGTGACGACGGCGGGCCTCTGGGCGATCCGCGCGCGCGAGGATTGGGCCCGGCGCAACACGACCGGCTTTGCCTGTTTCGCCGCCGGCGTCCTCATCTCGGTCTCCTTCCTGCACATTGTCCCGACCGCCTTTGCGATGACGCCCGAGGCGCCGGTCTGGCTGCTGGTCGGCTATGTCGGCCTGCACCTCTTCAACCGCTTCCTGGCGGCCCACGTCTGCGACCGGCCGGAGACCGCGCATTACGCGATCGGCCTCGTGCCCCTGATCGGCATCGGCCTGCATTCCTTCGTCGACGGCGTCGTCTATTCGGTCACCTTCTCGGTCAGTGTCTTCACCGGCGTGCTGGCCGCCATCGGCATGGTGCTGCACGAGTTCCCCGAGGGCATCGTCACCTATCTCCTGATGCTGCGCGGCGGCTTCACGAAGAAGAGCGCCTTCGTCTTCGCCTTCCTGGCCGCCGCGGCGACCACGCCGCTCGGCACCCTGGTCTCCTACCCCCTGATCAGCCGGATCGGCACGCCGCTGCTCGGCGCGCTGCTCGCGCTCTCGGCCGGGGCGCTGGTCTATGTCGGGGCGACGCACCTGCTGCCGCGCAGCGAGCAGGAGCCGACCCGCTTCAGCCTGCCCGCCTTCCTCGGCGGCCTGCTGGTCGCGGTCGGCATCATTGCCGGCAAGGGCTGAGTGCGCGCTTTGCACCGCCTTGGCCGGGGCTGCCGGTGAGGGCGGCCGGGTATCGTCTGGCGAAGGCGGTGGTGTCGTTTTCCGGAACCCCATTCGGAACTCTCGCATTTACTCCGTTGTCCGGCGCTTGCCATAGTGCCGTTGCACTCATTGGCCAGGGGATTGGAACGGAAATGACCAAGCGCAACTGGAAATTCGCCGCCGCGGCGCTCGTCGCCTGCGCGGCTTTCGCCGTCGCCTTCGCGATCACCGGGCCCGCGGCGCGGGCCGACTATCCGGAGCGGCCGATCAAGATCATCGTCGGCTTCGGCGCCGGCGACGCCATCGACGGCACCGCCCGGCTGATCGCCGACCGCCTGTCGCAGAAGCTCGACACGCCGGTCGTGGTGGTCAACATTCCCGGCGGCGGCGGCGCCAAGGGGCTGGCCGCGGCGGCCCAGGAGAAGGCCGACGGCTACACCCTGGTGATGGGCTCGACCGGCGCCCTGACCGCGCGCCCGCTGATCTCGGACGCCGGCTACACGACCGACAGCTTCGCCCCGATCGCCCAGCTCACCGAGGTCCCGATCGGCCTCGCGGTCGCCGCCGGCAGCCCGTTCGGTTCGGTC
>CAZDBC010000182.1:1687-6628 GCA_964503295.1 uncultured Kiloniellaceae bacterium
CCGCCGCGAAGGCCGAATCCGGCTCCTACGCGACGCCGGCGCCGGGAACGACGCAGCACATCAACATGGCGCGCTTCGCCGACCGGCAGGGCATCGAGCTGACCCACATCGGCGGCAAGGGCGGCAAGGGCGCGGTCACCAAGGCGCTCTCCGGCGAGGTCGATTTCGTCTTCGTCGGCGCCTCCAACTACACCGCGCTCGCCAAGTCGGGCGACCTGCGCGTGCTCGCCGTCGCGGCCGAGGAGCGGGTGCCCTACCTGCCCGACGTGCCGACCTTCAAGGAGAAGGGCTTCGACCTCGTCGCCGAGGTCTGGTTCGGCCTGCTCGCCCCGGCCGGCACGCCCGAGCCGGCGCTCGAGCTCCTGCGCAGCTCGATCGCCGAGATCGCCAACAATCCCGAGACGCTCGAGCTCTATCGCAGGTACAACCTCAACCCGGCCTATCTGAACGCGGCCGACTTCGCCCAGCGGATCGAGGCCAACGTCAAGCGGCACGCCGTCGTGCTGAAGAAGATCGGCCTGATGAAATAGCCGCAGCCCGGGCCCCGGCGGGGCGTGACAGGCGATGCAGGTGAGCGGAGACCGGCTGGCCGGGGCCGGCCTGATGGGGCTGGCGGCGCTGCTTCTGTGGCTGGCGCTCGATGCCGATCGCGGCCTGGGGCTGGCCGGCCTCACGCCGCGCAGCCTGCCGATCGGCCTGGCCGCGACGATCGGTGCCGTCGGCCTGGTGCTGCTGCTGCGCGGCGGCGGCGCGGCGCCCGCCGCCCTGGCCGCGGCCTTCGCGCCGCGGGTGCTCGGTTTCGCGGCGCTGCTGGCGCTCTACTACCTCGCCTTTCCGCTGCTCGACTTCCGCCTCGGCGCCTGGCTGTTCATGCTTGCGGCCATGCTCTGGCTGGGCGCGCGCCGTCCGCTCCAGCTCGTTTTGGTGCCGCTCGGCGTCTCGCTCGGCGTCTACCTGGCGTTCCGCCACGGCTTCAGCGTCTTCCTGCCGGTCTGGGGCTGAGCCGGTGGGCGGCGAGCTGCTCGAGGCCCTGTCGCTTCTGGCCGACCTTTCGGTGGTCCTGTGGCTGGTCGGCGGGGTGGCGATCGGCATCGTCTTCGGCGCCGCGCCGGGCCTGACCGCGACCGCCGGCGTCGCGGTCGCCACGCCGCTCACCTTCACCCTCGACTTCGGCGCCTCGATGGCGCTGCTGCTCGGCATCTACTGCGGCGGCTACTTCGCCGGCTCGATTCCCGCGATCCTGATCAACACGCCGGGCGCACCGGGCAACGCGGCGACCGCGCTCGATGGCTATCCAATGGCGCGGCGCGGGGAGGCCGACCGGGCGATCGTGCTGGCGCTGACCTCGTCGCTGATCGGCGGCCTGATCTCGATCGCGGTGCTGCTGGTCGCGGCGCCGCCGCTCGCCCGCTTCGCGCTCCAGTTCACCTCGGTCGAGTACTTCGCGCTCGCCCTCTTCGGCCTGCTGTGCGTTGCCGGCGTCTCCGGCGGCTCGCTGCTCAAGGGCATCGCGGCGGCGGCGATCGGCGCCTACGTCGGCGCCGTCGGCATCGACCCGGTGAGCGGCATCGAGCGGCTGACCTTCGGCCTGCCGGCGCTGCTCAGCGGCGTGCCGCTGCTGCCCGCCCTGCTCGCCTTCTTCGCGGTCACCGAGCTGCTCGCCCAGTGCCGGCCCGGCGCCGCCGGGGAGGTGCTGCCGGTGCAGCGGCGCGCGCGTCTCGGCGCGGTGCTCGCCGAGCAGGCGCGCAACGGCTGGCTGGCCGTCAAGTCGGGCGCGGTCGGCACTTTCATCGGCATGCTGCCCGGCACCGGCCCGACCATCGCCGCCTGGATCGCCTACGGCGAGGCGGCGCGCACCGCGCATCGCCGGCCCGGCGAGACGAAGATGGGCGAGGGCGCGCCGCGCGGCGTGATCGCGCCGGAGGTCGCCAACAATGCCGTCACGGGCGGCGCGCTGGTGCCGCTGCTCACTCTCGGCATCCCCGGCGACACCGTGACCGCCGTGCTGATCGGCGCGCTGCTGATCCAGGGCATCGACCCCGGCCCCTTCTTCATCCGCGAGCAGCCGGTGCTGTTCGTCGAGATCCTGCTGCTGCTGCTCGGCGCCAACCTCTGCCTGGTCGCCTTCGGCCTCGCCGGGCGCCGCCTTTTCTCCCTGGTGCTGCGCATTCCGGTCCACGCCCTGGTGCCGGCGATCGCGGTGCTCTGCGCGGCTGGCGGCTTTGCGGTCAACAATTCCGGCTTCGACGTCCTGCTGGTCGCGCTGCTCGGGCTCGGCGCCTACGTCCTGGTCGCCTTCGGCTTCCAGATGGCGCCGCTGGTGCTCGGGCTGGTGCTCGGGCCGATCCTGGAGACCAACCTGCGCAACGCCCTGACCGTGCACGAGATGGACCTGACGGTCTTCGTTACCCGTCCGATCAGCGCGGCCCTCTTCGCCGCGATCCTGCTCCTGCTCGGCGTCACGCTGCTGCGCCGGCGCCGGTGAAGCGGCCGCGCCGCACGAAGAATGTCACCGGCCGGCACGTGGACGGCGCCCCGGGACGTCCTATATGACGGGGCTGTAACGCCTTCGATCCCCTCTTTCCGCCATGGATGCGCATGAACCGGCTTGAAGTCGCCTGGCGCCGCCGCTTGGTCGGCGCCCTTGTTTTGGCCACCGTTGCGGCGACCGGCACCGCCATGGCGCTGCTGCTGGCCGACGACGGCTTCGGCCTGCTCGACCTGGCCATGCTGGCCTGCTTCCTGGTAACCGTGCCCTGGGTCGCGCTCGGCTTCTGGAATTCGCTGATCGGCTTTTTGCTGCTCCAGCTGTCACGCCGCCCGCTGGCGGCGGTCGCGCCCTACCTCGACAGGGTCCGCGACGACCAGCCTATCACGACGCGCACCGCCGTGGTCATGCCGGTGCGCAACGAGGACCCGGCGCGCGTCTTCCGCCACCTGCGCGCGCTGCGCGACGGGCTCGACGCGACCGGCGAGGACGCGGCCTTCGACTACTACCTGCTGAGCGACAGCGACCGGCCCGAGGTGGTCGCGGAGGAGGAGCGGCGCTTTTCCGCCCTTCGCTCCGGCGACCCGCGGCCCGAACGTCTGACCTACCGCCGGCGCGCCGACAACGCCGGGCGCAAGGTCGGCAACCTGCGCGACTTCCTGGCCCGCTGGGGCGCGGCCTACGACTTCCTGGTCGTGCTCGACGCCGACAGCGTCATGACCGGCCCGGCGGTGCTGCGCCTGGTGCGCTGCATGCAGGCCAATCCGAGGATCGGCATCCTGCAGTCGCTGGTCGTCGGGCTGCCCTCGTCCAGCGCCTTCACGCGCCTGTTCCAGTTCGGCATGCGCCAGGCCATGCGCCCCTTCACCGTCGGCAGCGCCTGGTGGCAGGCCGATCAGGGGCCCTACTGGGGCCACAACGCGATCCTGCGCCGGGCCGCCTACGAGGCGCACTGCCGCCTGCCGGTCCTGCCCGGCGGGCCGCCGTTCGGCGGCGAGGTGCTGAGCCACGACCAGGTCGAGGCGGTGCTGATGCGCCGCGCCGGCTACGAGGTCCGCGTGCTGCCGCTCGAGGACGGCAGCTTCGAGGAGAACCCGCCGACCCTGCCCGACTTCATCAAGCGCGAGTGCCGCTGGTGCCAGGGCAATCTGCAGTACCTGCGCCTGCTTGGCCTGCCCGGCATTCGCCCGCTCGGCCGGGTTCAGCTGATCGCCGCCATCCTGATGTACGTCTCGGCGCCGGCCTGGCTAGGCTTCATCGCCCTCGGCCTGGTCCAGGGCTTCGCCGGCGCCTTCGGTGTGGCCTCCGCCGGCACGGCCGCCGCGGCCGAGGCCGGCCCGGCGCTCCTCGCGGCGCCCGCCTTCGGCTTCGACGCGCTTGCACTGCTCTATGTCATGCTTGGGCTGACCTTCGCGCCGCGCCTGCTCGGCGTCGCCGACCTGCTGCTGCGCCGCAGTGCCCGGGCGGCCTACGGCGGCGCCGGGCGCCTGCTTGCCGGCGCCGGGCTCGAGACCCTCTTCTCGGTCCTCCTCGGGCCGGTCATGGCGCTCGCCCTGACCCGCTTCATCGCCGGCCTGCTCGCCGGCCGCTCGCTCGGCTGGGACGCGCAGCGCCGCGACGGCCACGCCTTGTCGTGGCGCGAGGCGCTGCGCGGGCTCTGGCCGCAGACGCTGGCGGCGCTCGTCGCCGGCGGCGCGCTGCTCGCGGTCCTGCCCGGGGTTTTACCCTGGGCGGCGCCGGTGCTGCTGGGACTGGGGCTGGCGGTGCCCTTCGCCGTCGCGACCTCGCGGCGCGGGCCGGGCGCGCTGCTGCGCCGTGCCGGGCTGTGCGCGACGCCCGAGGAGCTGGGCGCGTCGGGCGGGCTGCCGGACCTGGACGCACCGCTGCCCGGCGACGGAGAGGCACCGATTCCCTTCCGGCCGCGCCGGCGCGCCGCCTGAGCGCCACGCTTAGGCTCTGCCGCGCGGGCCGATACGGCCTCGCGCCGTCACGCGGCCGCAGTCGTCGGCAACAGGCTGGACGGCTCGCCCACCGCGATCAGGGTCAGCCGATGCATCGCGCGGGTGCAGGCGACGTAGAGCAGGTTGCGGTCCATCTCGGTCCGATAGCTGGGCGCGTCGGCGTCGGGTACCACGACCCGGTCGAATTCCAGACCTTTCGCCAGGTGGGCCGTGCAGACGATGACGCCGGCCGAGAAGGCGTCGCTGGCGGCATCGAGCAGGCGCGCCTCGAACCCTGCGTCGGTCAGCTGCCGGTGCAGGGCACGGGCCTGTCCTTGCGTCTTGGCGATGACGGCCAGGCTGCGGTGATCCGACGCCCGGAAATCCTCGATCTCTGCCCTCAGGCGTGCCGTCGCCTCGCCCTGGCGCTTGCAGACGACGACCTGCGGCGGCTCGCCGTGGCGCTCCATCGCGACCAGCTCCGGATTGGGCGAGATCGCCAGGGCGAACTGC
>CAZDBC010000183.1:0-6620 GCA_964503295.1 uncultured Kiloniellaceae bacterium
CCCCTCGTTCTCGGGATCGGGCGCGGCCGGCAACTACAAGACCAACTTCAGTCCGGACTACTCCTTCCAGGTCGGTCCCGCCGAGGCCGGAGCCCCGGTGCAGGAGGTCTACATCCAGTTCCAGGTGCGCTATTCCTGCGAGTTCATCTGGACCGACTGCGATCCCGCCAGTCCTAACTATCGAAAGGAGCGGCGTTGTTATACTAGGCGTGGCGGCGAGGGTTGCACCTCGTCCAAGATCGCCCTGATCTCGACCGGCGACCGCGCGGATTCGCGGGCCAACGCTTGTACCCTGATCCAGACCGCCATCAATCATCACGAGGACCATCACCTGCACGCCTTCCACCGCTGCCCGCGGGCCCGCGGCTTCGGCGAGCGGCTGCCGAGGGTCGGCGGACGCTTTCAGGGCGATGCTCAGCCCAACGGGCTCTACTACTGCCCGCGCATCCTCGACAATGCTGACTACAGCATCAGCACCTGGAACAACTCGGCCGACAGCTGTTTCCGCCTGATCGACGACCGCTGGATCACCATCCAGGTCCGGCTGCGCTTCGGGCCCTGGCAGGCGGCACCCAAGAAAGGCGAGCCGAAGCTCAGCCACGCCAGCATCTGGGCCGCGATCGAGGGCGAGTTCGGCGGCCGCCAGCGGCTGGTCATCGACAACGACTTCTATGCCATGGAGCCGAAGAACCTCCGCGATCTGGTCGGGAAGATCTGGCTCCAGCCCCATCTCTACGACAAGAGCGCGAAGGAAGATCACCCGCCCTTCAATGTCTGGTATCGAAACCTGGTGATCTCGGAAACCCTCATTCCCAATCCCTTGTGACGGCTTAGGCGCACGAGCTGCCCGTTTTCTGGAATCCTCAAGGTTCGCTACTAGAATGTGTCTCCCTCCCGATGGCGGCAGGGAGCAGAAGAGGGGACGGGTCGTGCCGCGCTTGCCGTTTGCAGGGGAGAGGAACTGGAATCACGTCGGTCCGCCGCTTGCCTGCCCGGATTGCTCGATCCTCTTCGTCTTCGGCGCGGCGCGCAGCGGCACGACGGCCGCCGCGCCGGCCGCCCTGCTGGCCGCGGAGTAGGCGAAATGGCACGGCAAATCGTGACCGCCAACCGCCTGAGCGACGGCCGCGTGGTCTATCTGACGGCAAGTGCCCACTGGTCGGAGGATCCGGCCGGCGCGGCAGTGGCGCCAGACAGCGAGGCGGCGAAGGCCCTGCTCGCACGGGCCGAGGCCGACGCCGCCAGGGCGCGCGTCGTCGCGCCCTACCTGATCGAGCTGTCCGAGGATCCGGGCGTGGCCTTGCCCCGACGCTATCGCGAGCGGATCCGCGCCGCCGGCCCCAGCGTGCGGCCCGACCTCGGGCGCGCGGCGGCATCGGGCCCCTCGTGAACGAGGAGGATATCCATGTATCGATACGATGAATTCGACCGCGCCTTCGTCGCCCAGCGCGTCGCCCAGTTTCGGGACCAGGTCGCCCGGCGCCTGTCGGGCGAGCTGAGCGAGGAGGAGTTCAAGCCGCTGCGCCTGATGAACGGGCTTTATCTGCAGCTGCACGCCTACATGCTCCGCGTTGCGGTGCCCTATGGCACCCTCTCGGCCCGACAGCTGCGCAAGCTGGCCCATATCGCGCGCCGCTACGACCGCGGCTACGGCCACTTCACGACGCGCCAGAACATCCAGTTCAACTGGCCCAAGCTCGAGGAGACGCCGGACATCCTGGAGGAGCTGGCGGAGGTCGAGATGCATGCGATCCAGACCAGCGGCAACTGCATCCGCAACGTCACCGCCGACCAGTTCGCCGGCGCCGCGGCCGACGAACTCGAAGACGCCCGCGTCCATGCCGAGGTCATCCGGCAGTGGTCGACGCTGCACCCGGAGTTCTCGTTCCTGCCGCGCAAGTTCAAGATCGCCGTGACCGGCGCCCCGCACGACCGCGCGGCGGTGAAGTTCCACGACATCGGCCTGCGGCTGGTCGAGAACGAGGACGGCGCGCGCGGCTTCGAGGTGATCGTCGGCGGCGGGCTCGGGCGGACGCCGGTGATCGGCAAGACCATCCGCGGCTTCCTGCCGAAGCGGCATCTGCTCTCCTACCTCGAGGCCATCCTGCGCGTCTACAACCTGCTCGGGCGGCGCGACAACCTCTACAAGGCGCGCATCAAGATCCTGGTCGACCAGGTCGGGGTCGCGCGTTTCGCCGAGATGGTCGAGGAAGAGTGGGCCGCCATCCGCGACGGCGCGGTAGAGCTGCCGGGCGAGGAGTACGATCGCATCGCCGCCTACTTCGCCCCGCCGCCGTTCGAACGCCTGGACGAGCCGGTCGCGCGTCATCAGGCCGAGCTGCTGGCCGACCGCGAATTCGCCGAGTGGGTGCGCAGCAATGTGGTTGCGCACAAGATGCCCGGCTACGCCATCGCCAACATTTCCCTCAAGGCACCCGGCGGCATCCCGGGCGACGCCAGCGCCGCGCAGATGGAGGCGGTGGCCGATCTGGCCGAGCGCTACAGCTTCGGCGAGATCCGGGTCGCGCACGAGCAGAACCTTGTCCTGCCCCACGTGCGCAAGGCCGATCTCCACGCCCTTTGGCAGGGCCTGCGTCAGGCCGATCTGGCGACCGCCAATCTGGGTCTCCTGAGCGACATCATCGCCTGCCCGGGGCTCGACTACTGCGCCTTGGCCAACGCCCGCTCGATTCCCGTGGCGCAGCAGATCTCGCAACGTTTCGCCAGCCTGCAGCGGCTGCACGACATCGGGCCCCTGACCCTCAACATCTCCGGCTGCATCAACGCCTGCGCCCACCACCATGTCGGCAACATCGGAATCCTCGGCGTCGACAAGAAGGGCGAGGAATATTACCAGATCACGCTCGGCGGGCGGGCCGACGAGCAGGCCGCCCTCGGCGACATCGTCGGACCCGCATTCCCCGCCGACAGGGTGACCGACGCGGTCGAGCGGATCGTCGAGATCTACCTCGAGCAGCGCCGCCCGCGGGAAAGCTTCCTCGACACCTATCGGCGGGTCGGGCTCGCCCCCTTCAAGGAGGGTCTCTATGCCGCTGCTTAGGAACGGCCGCCTGCTCGGCAACGACTGGCTGGTCGCGGACGCGCCCGAGCAGCTCGACGCCATCGCGCCCGACACCCCCTTGTTCGCCACGCTCGATCTCTGGCAGCAGCAGCCCGAGCGGCTGTCCGCCAGGCCGGGCCCGCGCGGTGTGCGACTGCGCAGCGACCAGGGACCGGAGCCGCTGGTGCCGCTGCTCGACCGGCTGGCCGCGGTTGCCCTGGAGTTCCCCAGGTTTACCGATGGACGCCCCTACTCCCACGCCCGCCTGCTGCGCGAGCGCCACGGCTTCGCCGGCGAACTGCGCGCGGTCGGCCAGGTGCTGCGAGACCAGCTGGCATTCATGCTGCGCTGCGGCTTCGACAGCATCGAACTGCCGGAGGACGCCGACGTCGCGACCTGGTTGCGGGCGGCGGAGCCGTTCGAGCACTGGTATCAGGCCGCCGGCGACGGCCGCAGCGCGATCGCCCATCTCCGTCGACAGCGCCGGCGCGGCGCCGCCTGAGCCCGAGCCAAGCGGGCGTCGAGGGCACGTCGTACGGCCCGACCTCGGCCGCGCCCGTCGCGGGATCCGACCGCATCCGCCGGCCGGGCGGCGGCGGGCAGTCTTCGGGATCGGCCGAGACGTCTTGAGAGAGCTTAAATAATGGCCCGGAGACCGGTCGCTCAGCCGCCAAAGAAAATTCCGAATCTCCCCAAGGGCCTGCTACGATCCATCCGAAAACATTTTAAGACAAAAGCAATATTAACGATTCGTTTACCTATTTGTTTATGTTTCGTTTATACAGTTATGTGAACTTCGTGGCCTATCCCGGGGGAGTGATGGCCAGTCATCCCAGCATGCATTTCGGTGAAGGCCGCGACGTCGCGCGGCAGACCTTCATCGTCGATGAGTCGGCCATCGACCACGAAGTGCCCCTCGGCTTCGCCGCCTACTGGCGCAGTCTTCGGCACCAGGGCGAAGTTCCGCTGAAACGCGATTTCGATCCCATCCTGGGCGCGCCGGCCATCGTGCCCTTCATCGTGCTCTACGACGTGGTCGAGGACGGGGCCGACCTTCGCCTGCGCCGCATGGGCGAGGAGGTCATCGATCACTACGGCCGCAATCTGACCGGCAAGACGGTTCGCGAGTACACGGGTCAAATCGCTCCGACCATGCTCGAACTCTATCAGGAGCCGATCCGGCGCAAGGAGATCGTCTTCTATCGTGGCAGCTACGCCCGGGTCGACCGAGGATTCGTGGCCTACCAGGCAGCCTTCGCGCCGCTGTCATCAGGCGTTAACAAATGCGACTTTTTGGTTGGCGTGGTCGGCTATTGCGCCTTCGAGCAAGCGCCCGACGATTTATTTTACCGGCCCTAATTTTCGTCTAGCCGGGAGCCCCCCTTTTCGTTGTATCGTTTGCTCCGAAAGGTTGTGGGGCACGGTCGAGAGGGTCCGGGGGGACTACGGTATATGGTGGATTTGGGTTGGACGGTCGAGCGTGCGCCCGCCGCGGCGGCCGCGTCCGGACAGGTGGCGCGGGCTCTTTTGGATCGCCTGGTCGCGATCTGCCAGAACGAGGACTGGACCGTCGACATCGACCCCGGCACCCAGTCCTGGAAAGACACCATGACCGTCGAGGGGTTCTGGCAGAACCCCTGCTTCGATCCCGAGAAATCGGACGTCGACGAGTCGAATTCGCTCACCGTCACGATCCGGGAGTCGGACGGGCGCTTCGTCGCCATTAATGCGCTGCGTTTCTGGCAGACCGACAGCTTCAACGAAATCATTGCCGCCGGCGAGCTCTTCTACGGCCGGAACTGCCCGCTGATCCGTCCGCTGCCGCTCGTGCTGCCGAAGAGCTATCCCGACCTGGCGGGAATGATCGGCTATTCCGGCGGAACGGTCATCTCGCCCGAACGCCGCGGTCAGCGCCTGGGTCTGATGACCACCCGTCTCGTCCGCTGCCTCGCCGAACTCTCGGTGCAGCCCGACCATCACGTCGGCCATTTCTTCCATACCCGATCGGGCGAACGGCCGCCCGACCACCCCTATCACTTCGCGCGCTGCACCAAATGCCTGTCCCACCTGCCGATCCCGGACCGGCCGGAGCCGCATCCGCTATGGATGCTCGACATGACGCGCGAAGAATTCCTCGCGCAGGCGCGGCGGGATGTGGCCAAGCTTGCAGAAGAAGGGCAGGAGAAGCTCCACGACCTCGCCCTGCTGACCCCGTAGCGGCAGCAGCGCCCCGAACCGATAGAGGTAGTCCTGCTCGAGCCGTCCCGTCATGGCGAAATACTGCGGCTGCTGCAACAGGCAGGCGCCCACGGCAAGGCGGGACAGGGCTTGTGCCGCCAGAGGACGCGTGAACAGGGTGCCCGCCCTGCCCGGCGGATCGAAGGTGAAGCGCTGGCCCGGAAGGGCAATGCGCCCCGGCCGGCGCGTCGTGGCCAGGCGCAGACGGAGAAGCCGCGTACCGAGACCGGAGGCAAGCTGGGCGCCGCGGCCGAGCCCGCTGGCCGACGGCGGCCCGCCGGCGTCGCTTTCGGCCTCGTAGAGGTCGAGGAACCGCCGGAAACGAGCGTCTGCCTGGTCGCGGAGGGTGTCTCGAGTCTGGCGCTCGAGCACGACCCAGTCATCGCCGTCGACCAGGGCGCCGCCGTGCTCGATGCCGACAGCCCCGCCTCCCGTAGCTGCCGCTTTCCAATTGTCCATCATCCCCCAACCTCGCATGGTTTAGTTCTTATCTAGTTCACAAGCTTTAATCGGTAGTTAATTCAACAGGGGGTAGTAATTTTGTCGATGTCCTCGCCATCTGGAGTGGCGGCCTGAAGGGGAGCCCCGTGGCGCATCACATCGATCATCGCGCCAGCCTGGCAGCCGCGGCCACCACGGTGATCGTCGGCTTCTCGGCGATCGCCACGGAGATCGCGCTGACCGGACTGGGACCGGCGGCGCTCGCCATGCTGCGCTACGGGATCGCGCTCTGCCTTCTGATCCCGGCGGCCATGACCGTGCGGCGCGGCATGAACATGCGCGACGTCGTCACGGTCGGGCTGCTCGGCATCGGCCAGTTCGGCCTGCTGGTGTTCCTGTTCAACCTCAGCCTCGCCTACATCCCCGCGGCGCGCGCGATCGTGCTGTTCTCGACCACGCCGCTCATCGCGATGGCCTTGCAGATCGTGCGCGGCGTCGACCGCTTCAGCACGGTCAGGCTGGTGGCAGTGACCGCCTGCGTGCTCGGTGTCGTCATCTGCCTGTCGGGCAATCTGAGCGGCCAGGGCTCGAGCGCGAGCTGGATCGGCGACCTCAGCGCTCTCGGCAGTGCGGCGGTCGGCGCCATCTGCGGGGTGGGCTTCGGCCCCTATATGCGCCGCTGCGGAACGACCAACGTGACCCTCGTCGCGATGTCGGCCGCGGTGGTCGCTCTGGTCCTGGCCACCCTGTTCGAGGGCATGCCCGACGTCGCCCAGCTCGCGCCCCTGCCCGGCGCCATGGTGTTGGCGCTCGGACTGGGCAGCGCGGCGGCCTTCTGGCTTTGGGTCTGGGCCCTCGGGCGCGGCGACACCAGCCTCGT
>CAZDBC010000184.1:0-4594 GCA_964503295.1 uncultured Kiloniellaceae bacterium
GATGCGCGCCGAGATCGCGCCAGGCGGAGAGCGGCCTGGTGACCGAGAGATCGGCGAGCTCGAGGGGAAAGTCGGCCGGCAGCGCGACCTCGCGGCCCCAGGTCTGGTCGCCGCGCCAGCCGAGCGCGGCCAGATAGTTGGCCGCCGACGCCATGGCGTCGGGCACGCTGCTCCAGATGTCCTTGCGGCCGTCGCCGTCGTGGTCGACCGCGTGGCGCGCGAAGGTGGTCGGCAGGAACTGCACCTGCCCCATGGCGCCGGCCCAGGACCCGGTCATGTGCGCGGGCCGCACATGACCCTGATCGACGATCCGCAAGGCGGTCAGGAGCTGTTCGCGGAACAGCTCCGGCCGGCGGTCGTCGTAGGCCAGGGTCGCCAGGGCGCCGACGATCGGGAAGTCGCCGGTGTAGTCGCCGTAGTTGCTCTCCAGCCCCCAGAAGGCGATGAGGAAACGCGGCTGCACGCCGTAGCGCGCCTCGATCTCGGCCAGCAGGTCGCGGTGCCGCGCGAGCAGCTCCTGCCCGCGGGCGATGCGCTCGGGCGTGACCCGGCGATCCATGTAGTTCCAGAACGTTTGGGTGAACTCCGCCTGGCGCCGGTCAAGCTCGATGACGCGGGGAATCGGCGCGAGACCGGCCAGCGCCTGCTCCAGGGTGCTCTCGGAAACGCCCTGGCCCCGCGCTTCCTGGCGCACGCCCTGCAGCCAGGCGTCGAAATCGCCTCGAGTGGTCGGCTCCGTGGTCGCCTGCGCCGGTGGGAAGGCAACCGCGCCTGCCGTCAGAAGCAGGGTGGCGAGCAATCCCCGCAAAGCATGTCGCATGCGGTTGCGATGGCCCTTCGTCATGTCGCAATGGCTCCCGGCGCCCGTCCCTGGCCTTGCGCGAACGACGGCCCGCAAGGGCCCTCGCCGCGACGCGGCTCTTGTGCCATAGGGGATGGCCGGGTGCAATCGACGGCAGATTGGCCAGCGGCGCCTCTACGGCGGGGACCGCGGGAATGGGTGGCAAGAGGAAGAAGTTCAAGTCCATGCGGCAGGAGGAGGCACGCGCCACGGACAGTCCGCGCGCGCTTTTGGGGGTCGGCCTGATGGTCGCGGCAACTGCCGTGCTGCCGGTGATGGACGGAATCGCCAAGCACCTGAGCAGCGACTATCCGCTGTTTCAGATCGTCTGGGCGCGATACTTCTTTCATTTCCTGATTCTGTGTCCGGTCGTCCTGTGGCGCTACGGCCGGCAGGCGCTGCTGCCCCCGCATCCGCACCTGCAGGTTCTGCGCGGCGGTCTCCTGTTCGTCACGACGGTGTTGTTCTTCGGCGCCTTTTCGCGAATCCCTCTGGCCGATGCCCTGGCGCTCATCTTCATCGCACCCTTCGTGGTCACCGTGCTGTCCGCCCTGCTGCTCGGCGAGAGCGTGGGGCCGCATCGCTGGACCGCGGTGGTCGCCGGCTTCATCGGCGCCTGCATCATCATCCGGCCGGGGCTGAACATTTCCTTCGGCGCCCTGCTCGGCCTCGGTGCCGGCATCACCTTCGGGCTCTATCTGGTCACGACCCGCCGTCTGTCGGGCACCGTGCCGCCCCTGGTGGCGCTTGCCTTCACCGCCTTGCTGGGCGCCGTCGCCGCGAGTTTTGCCCTGCCCTGGGTCTGGGTGCCGCTCGATGCCACCGCATGGCTGCTCATGCTGGTCATCGGCCTGCTCGCGGCCTGCGGCCATTTCCTGATGATCCGTGCGTTCGACTTTGCGCCGGCCTCCGTGCTCGCGCCCTATACCTATTGCGAGATGGTCATGGCCGCGATCGTCGGTTACTTCGCCTTCGGCGACTTTCCGGACGCCTGGACATGGCTCGGCATCGCCGTGATCGTTGCCGCGGGCCTCTACGTCTCCTATCGCGAGCACCGACTCGGCAAGGCCCGCCTGCGTCAGCCGCCGCTTTCGGCCGATTGACTCCGGCGGGTCCAAAGTGACCGTTCTCGTCGCAGCGATCGTCGTCGCCGTCTATCTCGGCATGGCATTCGGCCGCTGGCCGGGCCTTAAGGTCGACCGGGCCGGGATCGCCCTGCTCGGCGCGCTCGCGGTCTATGGCGCCGGTGTCATGGACGGCGCCGCCGTGCTTGCCGCGATCGATTTCCCGACTTTGCTGATCCTCTTCGGGCTTATGATTCTCTCGGCCCAGTTCGCGGCTTGCGGGTTCTACGACTGGCTGGCCGCCCGGCTTGCCGGGAGCAGCGCCTCGCCGGTCCGGCTGCTCGCTCTGGTCGTGGCCAGCGGTGGCGTGCTGTCGGCGGTGCTGGCCAACGACGTCGTCGTCTTCGCCGTTACGCCCCTGCTGTGCAGCGGCCTGATCGAGCGGCGACTCGACCCGCGACCTTTCGTGATCGCGCTCGCCTGCGCGGCCAATGCCGGTTCGGCCGCCACACTGATCGGCAATCCCCAGAACGTCCTGATCGGCCAGCTCGGACAGCTCGATTTCTGGCGTTTCATTGCCGTCTGCGCCGTTCCGGCGGTCCTGTCGCTGGGCGTCGTCCAGCTGACAGTCTGGGCCATTTGGCGCCGCGCATTCCACCTTTCACGCGTGCCGGAGACGCTGTCCAGGCCGGCCGCCGTTGCGCTGGACCGTGCCGGTGTCGCCAAAGGCGTGGCAGCGACCCTCCTTCTGCTCGGCCTGCTCGCGCTCGAGGTTCCCCAGGCGGAGAGCGTGTTGCTCGTCGCGGCGGTGCTTCTGGTGTCGAGGCGGTTGGCGACGCGGACCGTGCTGACGCTGGTCGACTGGCATCTGCTGGTACTCTTCGCTGGCCTTTTCGTCGTGACCGGCGGGCTGGCCGCGAGCGGCCTGATCGACTCCGCGGTCGCGCGCCTCGGCGGTTTCGCGGCGCTGTCCACGTTCTGGTCGCTCGCGCCGCTGGCGACTCTCGGCAGCAACACGATCGGCAATGTCCCATTCGTGATGCTCTATCTGGCCGGCGCGCCGCCGCTTCCCGCCGAAAGCCTCTATGCACTGTCGCTGTTTACGACTCTTGCCGGCAATCTCCTGCTGGTCGGCAGCTTCGCCAATCTGATCGCGGCCGAGCGCGCGGCCAGCGTGGGCGTCGTGGTGGGTTTCTGGGATCACGCGCGTTGCGGCGTGCCGATCACCCTGTTCAGCCTGGCGATCGCCGGAGGCTGGCTGATCCTGATCGCGCCGAACGGCTGACCGAGCCGGCGCCGCGAAAAAAACCCCGCCGCGGGCGCGGCGGGGTTGCGAGGTGGTCAGCTTAATCAATGCAAGAGACGGTCGGATAACCGTGCCCGATTTGATAGTCGGTTAAGGTTAACGAAGTGTTAACGGCGCGCGACGCTACAAGGGTTCAGCCGCGATACCGGTAGACGCGGCAGTTGCTGGTGCCCTGGCCCTGAACGATGTAGTAGGCGTCGGCCGCGGCCAGTCGCTCCGGATCGTAAAGGCCGGGCCGGCCGCCGATCGCGACGCCGTAGGTGCGCCCGTCGATCGTGACGACGTAGTCGCGATCCTTGCGCTGGCGGAAGCGGCCCCGGTTGCAGGCTCGGCTCAGACCCTTCTCGAACATCCACTCGTCGGTCAGGCGGGCATCGCTGCGCATCAGGACGGGCGTGCGCGACCGCGGTTGCGCCATGCCCTGTCCCGGCAAGGTGACGCCGGGCACATGGCCGGCACCGGTCCCGTAGTGGCGCGGATGCGAGGTTCTGAGCGAGGGCGCGTGGTCCTCCGCGTGGCCCGCGGGCAGCCAAGCCACCCCGAGCACCGCAAGCAGTGCGGACATCGACAGTCGCCGCGCGATCCGTTTGGCAAGCCGCATTCTGCCTCCTTTTTAACCGGAGCTTATCGCCTGGCCGGGTAAAGAGCGGTTAATGGCGCGGCGACGAGGCCGCGCAGTGTGAGAAGGTCGCCGGCCGAGCGATGCTGAAAAAGATCGAGGACCTGGTCTTCTACCGGGACAGCCGGTACTACGCGGCCTTTCCCGCCGCGACGACGCTGGATGACGGCAGCGTCTACCTCCTGTTTCGCCGCGCGCGCGATCAGCGCCGCTTGATCGCCGCCGGTGCGACCGGCGACGATCCCCTGCTCGAGCGGGTCGACCATGTCGATGCGCGCTCGCAACTGGTCGCGCTTCGCCTGACCACGGCGCTTGCGCCAGCGGGCGCCGAGCAGGCCCTGCCGTCCGATCCCGAGTCGGCCGATCAGGACGCCAACGTCATTCGCCTGCGTGACGGCAGCCTTCTGGTCAGCTCCTTCTCCTGGTATCCCTTTGCGCCGCGCTATGCACCGCTGCTCGGCGACGGCCATCGCTGCCGGGTCGGCACGGCCGAGGACACTGGGACGCTGTTCCTGTTCTGGGGTGCCTTCAGCCACGCCAGCGCGGATGGCGGGCTGACCTGGTCGGCGCGCAGCGACCTTGCGCCTCTGCCCGGCCATTGCGACGTCCTGCCCGGCCAGCGCGCCCTGCTCGGCGGCGCCCTGCGCGGACGTGCGGTCCAGTCGCGCGACGGCAGCGTGTTTCAGGCAACCTACATGGACAACGGCAGCGGAAGCAGCCGGAGCCATCTGCACCGCTCCGACGACGGCGGGCGGAGCTGGCGT
>CAZDBC010000184.1:4604-6593 GCA_964503295.1 uncultured Kiloniellaceae bacterium
GTTATATCGGCCCGATCGCCAGTGACCCGGAGGGGCGGGTCCACATGCTCGAGCCGAGTCTCTACGAGACGCCGTCAGGGCGCCTGATCGCCTTTCACCGCAGCGCGGGCGCCGCCGACGCGCTCGTCACCGCCGCCTCCGACGACGGCGGCGAGAGTTGGTCGCCGTGGCGCCGGCACGAGGTGACCGGACAGCCCTTCGACATCCAGCCTTTGCCGGACGGGCGCGCGCTCCTCGTCTACGGCTACCGGCAGCGGCCCTACGGAATACGCGCGCGGGTGCTCGACGGCGAATGCCGCGAGATCGACGCCGCGCCGGAGTTCGTCGTGCGCGACGACGGCCCGTCGCCCGACCTCGGCTATCCCTGGGCCACGGTTCTGTCCGACGGGCAGATCCTGGTCGTCTATTACTTCTGCGACGCGCAAGGAACCCGACAGATCGCCGGCAGCCTGCTCGCCGCGGCATAGACCGCCTGAACAGCGTTCCGGCGACGTCAGCCGTGGTGGTGCAGGCGGTAGTTCCAGCTCGGAATGTCGTCGCTTTGGACCGGTGGCCGGGGCATCTCGAGGACGCGTCCGCAGCAATGCACCTGCCCGTCCGGGTCGAGGCAGTAGCCGAGCCAGTCGACCGACCGCCAGCCGTTGAGCGGATAGAGCCTGCCGACCTCGCGGATCACGGACAGGATGCGTTTGCGCTCGGCCGTCGACAGCCGATCGGGCGCGATCCGTTGGGTGTCGTTTGCCTGAGGGGTCACGAGGGAGCAACTCTCACTTCGCCGAATGAGCCGGTTCAGTCGCAAGGCCAGAGCCTATCAGCGGGAGAGTTAGCGGGGCGCTAAGGCTTTTGGTTAAAGCCGCTGGCGGGGGCAGACGGGGCACTGGCGCACCCATACTACACGCCGAGATGGCGGTGCAGCAACTCCGGATCGGCGAGCAGCGCGGCGCGGTCGCCGGCGAAGACGACCCGGCCCTTGGCCAGGATCACGTGACGGTCGGCGATATCCAGAAGCTGGTTGACGTTCTTGTCGACGATCACGCAGGCGATCCCGCTCGCCTTCACCGTTTCGAGAACGCGCCAGATCTCGGCGCGGATCAGCGGGGCCAGCCCTTCGGTCGCCTCGTCGAGCAGGAGCACGCGCGGATTGGTCAAGAGAGCCCGGCCGATCGCCAGCATCTGCTGCTCGCCGCCGGAAAGCTGGTTGCCCCAGTGCGCGCGCCGCTCGGCGAGGCGCGGGAAGAGGTCGAGCACGCGCTCCAGCGTCCAGCCGCGGCCGCCGTTGCGGGCGGGCCGCGCGGCCAAGCGCAGATGCTCCTCGACAGTGAGATTGGGAAAGATGCCACGGCCTTCCGGGACCAGGGCAACGCCGCTACGCGCGATGCGGTCGGGCGAGGCGCCGGTCACGTCGCGCCCGTCGATCATTACTTGTCCGCGGCGGGGACGCAGGAGCCCGACCAGGGTGCGCAGCGTCGTCGTCTTGCCCATGCCGTTGCGTCCCATCAAGCTGACCGCCTGCGCCGGTTCCAGGCGCAGGTCGACCCCCTGCAGCACGTGGCTGAGGCCATAGAAGCAGTGAAGGCCCCGGGCCTCGAGCAGAGGCTCGCCGTTCGCCGCGGTCATGAGCCGGTCTCCAGCAGTTCGTCGCCGAGGTAGGCCTCGCGCACCGCACGGCTGTCGCGGATCTGGCGCGGCGGACCGCTCTCCAACACGCGGCCGCCGACCATGACGGTCAGGCGGTCCGCAACCGCGAAGACGGCGTCCATGTCGTGTTCGATGAGGACGATGCAATGGTCGGCGACCAGGCGCCGGATCAGGGCCACCACGCGCTCGCTCTCCTCCGGGCCCATTCCGGCCATGGGCTCGTCGAGGAGAATGACCCGCGGAGTGGTCGCCAGCATCATGGCAATCTCGAGCTGACGCTGCTCGCCGTGGCTCATGGTGGCCGCCACGCGGTCGGCCCGTCCGGCCAGGCCGGCCAGCTCGAGCGCCTGC
>CAZDBC010000185.1:0-6592 GCA_964503295.1 uncultured Kiloniellaceae bacterium
GAGCCGTCGCTCATGGCGGGCAGGTTGAGCAGGGCGTTCTGAACGAAGGCGTATCTCTCGTCGAGGGTGATCGCCACGTGATGCGCGCCTTCGGCTGCCGGCAAGGTCTTTAGCAGCCTGGGCTCGGCTGGATCTGCCGAAATGTCGAAGATGTGCAGATGTCCGGGTTTGGCGGTAGTGACATAGAGTCGGTCGACCGCCGAATTGAAGTACATCTCGAGCGGCACGCCCATGCCCATGGGATTGAAGTCGAAGGCCTGGGCGACGTCGAAATCCTCCGTCTCCGGGTTCCAGCTTGCCGTCCACAGGGTGCCGCCGAACATGTTGGTGACATAGGCGACCGGCGGGTTGACTCCGGGCACGAAGAGGATTTCGACCGGCGCCTCGCCCGAGGGCGATTCATTGAGAGACAGCTTTTTCTTGCCCAAAATCCGGCCACTGCTCGCCTCGATGACGGTGATGCTTTCGTGCGCGGTCTTGAGGTCGCCGCTCACGGTGTCGGTGACCAGGACGCGGTCGATGCCGCTGTGCACCGCGAGCCCATGGGGGTAGGTGCCGGGAATCTCGATCGTCTTCAGGATTTCATCGGTGGCTACGTCGCCGACCACGACGTTGCCCGAGTTCATGCAGGTCAAGTACCAGGTGCGGTTGTCCTCGGTGAAGATGACATCCTCGCCCATCTCGCACTGGGGTACGTCGATCTTTTTCAACCGGTAGGGGAAGTCCTGCATGTTCATGACGTGCAACTCGCCCTTTCCGAGCGAGGTGATGTAGGCCTTCTCCATACGCCGGTCGTAGAAGATGTGATGTGCGACCAGGTCCGGCGGCAGGGGAATAGTCATCAGGACTTGCCCAAATCTGTCCGAGTCGGGATCCACGTCAACGACGGCGATACCCTCCTCGCGCGGCTGCTCGCCGGACAGCTTCAAAGCCTTGAGCGACTCGGGCGTTTTGCTCTCGTAGTTCATCATCGCAAGAATTTCGGCCCGCGCCTCACCCGCTGCGGCGACGATCAGACCACCGATCAGGCAGAAAGCGGCCAGGGCCGCGGCAATGCCCTGTTCTCTCCTAGTCATGTTGGGTGCCTTCTTTCATGGCAGATAGTCCCTGCACAATGTGGTTATGCCGCAAGGGCCGACTACAAACTGTGATCTCTGTCACATCCCCGTTCGGTCCAGAGGTGCAGATATCCGCCCGGCAGGGACCCACGTCTCCATTGGGGTTCGAGATGTCGATTGAGGCAAGGATGTTCCGCACTTCATCGGCACAGCGGGCGGTTCCCGTTGGCCGGCTCGCCGCCGCTGCCGCTGCTCTCGCTGTGGCGCTGCTGCTGTGCGCTGTCTTCGCGGCCGCCGCCCGGGGCGCGGGCGAACCGCAGCGCTTCGACCTCACCCTGAGCGAGGGCATGGTCGGCGGCGCGGCGCTCGCCGGCGGCGATACGCTGCGCGTTCGGCAGGGTGAGTCGGTGACGCTGCGCTGGTCGGTCGACGAGGTCGTCGATCTTCACCTGCACGGCTATGACATCGAGCTGCGGGCGGTTCCCGGACAGACTGCCGAAATGTCGTTCCGGGCCGATCTGACCGGCCGTTTTCCGGTCAGCCGGCACGGTGGCGGCCATGGCCATGGCGAGTCTCTGCTCGGTCGCGACCACGAGACCCTGCTCTATCTCGAAGTTCATCCGCGCTGACGCATAATGCCCGGCGCAAGGTTCTCGGGGAGTGTTGCGACCGGCGTCGCGGTCGTCGCCTGCGGCTCGGCCCCAGCGGCGGCACACGCCTTCGGCGCGCGCTACGACCTGCCGCTGCCGATGTGGTTCTACCTGGTCGGGGCCGGCGCTGCCGTGGCCTTGTCGTTTCTGGTCATGGCGCTCTTCCTTCGCCCGGGCGGGTCCGGCCCCGCCGACTGGCGCCTCGAGCTCTCGGCGGTGCCGGGACTGCGTCTCCTGACCGCCCGGTCGGTCATTGCCCTCCTGCAGCTCGTCTCCGTTACGCTCTTTGTTCTGGTGCTGGCGACGGCCCTCGTCGGCGTCGACGAGCCCTTCGGCAACTTTGCGTCGATCTTCGTCTGGGTCGTCTGGTGGGTCGGTCTTGCCTTCGTGTCTGCGCTGGGTGGAGATCTCTGGCGCCTCGTCAACCCCTGGTCCGTGCTCTTCGGCTGGGCGCAAGCCTTGCGGGGCAGGGCGATCGGGCCGCTGTTCGATTATCCGCCGCATCTTGGCCGCTGGCCGGCGGCGGCGCTCTTTCTCGTCTTCGCCTGGCTCGAGCTGGTGTCGACTCTCGGCGAGCGTCCGCGTGCGCTGGCTTGGCTCATCCTGGCCTATTCGGCGCTTACCTGGGCCGGCATGGCGCTGTTCGGCCGGACGCTGTGGCGCGACCGGGCCGAGGCCTTTTCGGTCGTCTTCGGGCTGCTCGCGCGATTCGCGCCGACCGCCGGCGGCGACGGCCGCTGGTGGCTCCGGCCACCGGCGGTGGGGTTGCTGACCACGCGGCCGGTCGGCGGCGGCACCCTGGCGGTTGTTCTGCTCGTTTTGACCACGGTGACCTTCGACGGCCTGCTGGAAACGCCGGCTTGGCGCGACCTGCTCGACTGGATTGCCGCGAGTGGGAGCTTGCGGCCGGCGCTGCTGTGGCTGCGCGGGCTCGGGTTCGACCTTCTGGTGGTTATCGAAACGCTCGCGCTTCTGCTCCTGCCCCTGGCATTTCTGGCGGCGCTATTGCTGGTCAGCGCGGCCATGGCCTGGAGCGCTGGCAGCAGTGGAAGGCGGCTTGCGAGCTGGACGGTGGCGCGCTGGTTCATCCTGTCCCTGGTGCCGATCGCGATCGCCTATCACCTCTCGCACTACCTGTCCTACCTGCTGATCGCCGGTCAGCATGTAATTCCGCTGGCCTCCGATCCCTTCGGCTGGGGCTGGGACCTCTTCGGCACCGCCGGCTACGACATCGACCTGGGCATCGTCGATGCCCGCGCGATCTGGATCACCTCTGTGGCCGCGATCGTGATCGGGCATGTCTATGCGGTCTATCTCGCCCATGTGACCGCCTTCCGCGCATTCGGCGAGCGCCGCGCGGCTCTTCGCAGCCAAGTGCCGATGACCGTCTTGATGGTGGGCTATACCATGCTCAGCCTGTGGATCCTGGCCCAGCCGATCGTCGAATAGCCGGCACCCGCTGGAACCTTGCGGCAATAGGCCTCGTTGCAAGGTCATGTCTGACAGCGGCGACAAGAGGCTGGAAGACTCGAATGCCTCAGGCGGCGACGCTAAAGCCCGCGTGGTCGTGGTCGGTGCCGGCTTCGGCGGCATGGCGACGGCAAAGCGGCTGGCTGCAAAAGGATGTTCCGTCTGCCTGATCGACCGGCAGAATCATCACCTGTTCCAGCCTCTGCTGTACCAGGTCGCGACCGCTGCCCTGCCGCCGGCCGACGTCGCCATGCCGATCCGCCGGCTGCTGCCCCGCGACGCCCCGGCGGAAACGGTCATGGACGAGGTCGTCGCCGTCGAGCCCGAACGTCGGCTGGTGCGCGGCCGGCAGCGGGTTTATTCCTACGACCTGCTGGTGCTGGCGCCAGGCTGCCGTTACGCCTATTTCGGCCATGACGAGTGGCGGCGCTATGCCTTGCCACTCAAGACACTGGACGATGCACTCCGGATGCGCCGGCGCGCGCTGCTCGCATTCGAGCGCGCCGAGATCGCCGAGGACCCCGCCGAACGCCGGCGCCAGATGACTTTCGTCATCGTCGGGGCAGGTCCGACCGGCGTGGAGCTGGCCGGCGCCTTCGCGGAGCTTGCCCGCTATGCCCTGGCGCGGGATTACCGGGCGATCGATCCGGCCACCGCCCAGATCATTCTGGCCGAAGCCTTGCCCACCGTCCTGCCGGGCTTTCCCGAGAAACTTCAGCGCTATGCTCACACGGTGCTCGAGCGAAAGGGCGTCACGGTGCGCGTCGATGCGGCGGTCGAGGCGGTCGATGCGCAGGGCGTCACGATCGCGGGCCAGGAGATTCGCGCGGCGAATGTGTTCTGGTCCGCGGGCACGGAGGTGCCTGATCTGGCCGACTGGCTTGCCTGCGACCATGACAAGTCCGGCCGGATCAAGGTCGAACCTGACCTTTCGGTGCCCGGGCGGCCGGAGATCTTCGTCATCGGCGATGCCGCCCGGGTCGAGGATCCGCAGGGCCAGCCGCTGCCGGGACTGGCCGCCGTCGCCAAGCAGCAGGGTCTTTACGTCGCCGACCTGATCGGTCGGCGCCTTCGCGGTCAGCCTGCGCCGGAAGCGTTCCACTACCGCGATCGCGGGACGCTGGCCACCATCGGACGGGGTGCGGCGATCGCCGATCTGGGGTGGACTCGCCTGCGCGGCCGTGTGGCCTGGCTGCTCTGGGGGGTTGCCCACCTCTACTTCCTGAGCGGCTTGCGCAACCGTCTTTCGGTCTTCCTGACCTGGTTCTGGAGCTACCTGACCTATCAGCGCGGCGCGCGTATCATCATCGGTCCCGAGAGCGAGGACGACGAGGCGATCGAGGCCCGGTCCGATGCGCCGCAGTCGCGCCGCGCCTGATCCGGTCTCTGGGCGCATGACGGTTTCGGAGCCATGGCCAAGCAGAGTGCCGGGATTCTTGTCTACCGCTGGCGCGGCGGCGCGATCGAGGTCTTCCTCGTACATCCCGGGGGGCCGTTCTGGGCCAACAAGGAACAGCACGCCTGGTCGATCCCCAAGGGCGAGCTCGACCCGGGAGACGAGAATCTGCTGGCGGCGGCCCGGCGCGAGTTCACCGAGGAGACCGGCTTCGAGATCGACGGCGACTTTCGCGCTCTGACCCCGCGCAAGCAGCCGGGCGGCAAGCGCGTGCATGCCTTCGCGGTCGAAGGCGACTGCGACCCGGAAGGCATCGCGAGCAACAGCTTCGCCATGGAATGGCCGCCGCGCTCGGGCCAGACCCGGGAGTTTCCGGAGGTCGACCGCGCCGCCTGGTTCGACCTGGAGACGGCCCGTCAGCGCATTCTCAAGGGCCAGATCGCTTTTCTCGACGAGCTCGAAGATCTGCTCTCCGACGGTTGAGAGGGCGCCCCGGCAAGCGCGACGATCAGATCGATAAACGAAACCGCGGGGCGTTTTATCTTCCAGGACGCGGGCGGCCGCGCCGCTGCAGGGCCTGTCCTGAAACGCCCAGGGTCACTGCAGGCCGGTCGGAGGGACGGTCGTGCGCGGCCAGCGCCGGGCGCCGCCTGGCGAAAATGCCGACGGCCTCGAGTCCCGGATCGCCGTCGGGCAGACGCCGCACCGGCTCGCTCCGCAGCGTGCATGTCGAGCACGGGCGACCTGTCGGCCTTTGATGTCGACAGGTAAACCGCACAGCGCTCTTTGAGCGGTCGCGTCCATGCCCTGATCCCCGAACCCGGATCGCCCCCACCGCAAGAGGCCGCGGGCCTTCTCCTCTGGCGCTTCGCGGCGCCGCTGTGTAGGAGGAGGGCACGAGCCAGAGTCGGGGAAACTCCGGTGACCGAAACGCAGATACGGCCGGCCGGCCGCAGCCTGGCGGAGGCGCTCGCCCGCCGCGTCGCCGCCGTCTTCGCGGCGCCGCTGCCGCTCTGGGTCACGGTCTTCACCCGTGCCTACCTGCTCGCCCTGCTGATCCACTACGGCAAGCGCTGGACCGAGCCGGAGATAACGGTCCTGCTGCTGATCCTCGCGCTCTGGACCCTGATCCGGCCGCGGCAGATCGCCGGCTTCCTGATCGCCAACCTGGCCCTGGTGGTCAACGACATCGCCTGGTTCCCGCGCATCGCCAATCATGCCAGCCTCGCGCTCTTCATCGGCGTCTTCGTGCTGGTTCTCGGTGCCGGCGCCTTTCTGCTCGCCCGGCCGCTGCCCTGGGCGGCGCTCGCCAACGGTCTGCGCGGGCTCGCCGTCGTGCTCTACTTCTACGTCGGCTTCCACAAGATCAACGAGGGCTTCCTGCACCCGCAGGCGAGCTGCGCCACCTGGTACCACGAGAAGTTCCTGGCCTCGGCCTTCGGCTATCAGGGGCCGATTCCGCACTGGATCCTGGTCGTCTCGCCCTGGGCAGTGATCGTCCTCGAGCTGGTCGCCTGCGTGCTGCTGCTCTTCCCGCGCACCTGGCTGCTGGGGCTTGTCGTCGCCCTGCCGATCCACCTCTACGTCTCGCTGTCCGGCTTCACCGATTTCAGTGCCTTGATGCACGCGGTGATGCTGCTGTTCCTGCCGGCCGCCTTCTGGGCCCGGCTGGAGGCCGATGCGGCCGCGCGCCGACTGCTCGAGCGCAGCCTGGTCGTCTACGCCGCCGTCGTGGTCGCGCTGGTGGTGGTGCGCTACTACGGCCTGTTCTACTGGGGCTGGGACATTGCGACCCTGATGACGCTGCAGGGCCTGCTCTACGACCTCGCCGTGCTCGAGCTGATCGCGGTGATCGGCTGGCTGCTGTGGCGCAACCCGGCGCTGCGCGCGGCGCCGCGCTTCCGCTGGCCGGGCTGGCGCCCCGTCCACATCGTCTTCCCGCTGCTGCTCTTCGTCTGGGGCGCCTTTCCCTACCTCTTCGGGTCGCAGGGCAGCCTGACCATGTTCTCCAACCTGGT
>CAZDBC010000186.1:0-4276 GCA_964503295.1 uncultured Kiloniellaceae bacterium
GCCGCCATGGCCAAGAAGGTGCACCCGCGCGCCTGGACCTACGACAACATCGCCACCATGCGCGGCCAGCTCCAGGGCATGGGCCTGTCGATCGACTGGGGCCGCGAGATCGCGACCTGTCACCCGGGGTACTACCGCCACCAGCAGAAGCTCTTTCTCGACCTGATGGCGCGCGACCTGGTCTACCGCAAGGAGGCTTGGGTCAACTGGGATCCCGTCGACCGGACGGTGCTGGCCAACGAGCAGGTGATCGACGGCCGCGGCTGGCGCTCGGGCGCGCCGGTCGAGAAGCGCAAGCTGCCGCAATGGGCGTTCCGCATCACCGCCTATGCCGACGACCTCCTGGAGGCGCTCGAAGGGCTCGACCGCTGGCCCGAAAAGGTGCGCCTGATGCAGCACAACTGGATCGGGCGTTCGCACGGGGCGCGCATCCGCTTTCCCTTCCTGACCGATGCGCAAGGCGCGGCCGCCGCGCCCGCGACGACCGACCTGGAGGTCTTCACGACCCGGCCGGACACCCTGTTCGGCGCCTCCTTCTGCGCCCTGTCGCCCAAGCATCCGCTGGCGGCCGCCCTGGCCGAGCGGGATTCGGGCGTCGCCGCCTTCATCGCCGAATGCGACCGCCTGGGCACCAGCGAAGAGGCGATCGAGTCGGCCGAGAAGCTCGGCCACGACACCGGCTGGCGGGTCGCCCACCCGTTCGTCGAGGGCCTCAGCCTGCCGGTCTACGTCGCCAACTACGTGCTGATGGAATACGGCACGGGCGCCATCTTCGGCTGCCCCGCGCACGACCAGCGCGACCTCGACTTCGCGCGACGCTACGGCCTTCGCGTGGTGCCCGTCGTCCTGCCGCCGGGGGCCGATCCGGAGAGCTTCGACATCGGCGAAGAGGCCTATGTCGGCGAGGGCACGATCTTCAACTCGGACTTTCTCGACGGGCTGGAGATCGAGGCGGCCAAACAGGCCGTGATCGCCCGCCTGGAGGACCGGGACGCCGGCGCCGGCACCATCCAGTACCGTCTGCGCGACTGGGGCGTGTCGCGCCAGCGCTACTGGGGCTGCCCGATCCCGGTGATCCACTGCCCCGCCTGCGGCATCGTGCCGGTGCCCGAGGAACAGTTGCCCGTCGCACTGCCCGAGGACGTCAGCTTCGACCGGCCGGGCAATCCGCTCGACCGTCACCCGACCTGGAAGGCGGTCGACTGTCCGCGCTGCGGCGCAGCCGCCGAGCGCGACACCGACACCATGGACACCTTCGTCGACTCCTCCTGGTATTTCGCCCGCTTCTGCAGCCCGCGCGCCGACCAGCCGGTGGACCGCGCGGCCGCCGCCTACTGGCTTCCGGTCGACCAGTACATCGGCGGCATCGAGCACGCCGTCCTGCACCTGCTCTATTCGCGCTTCTTCACCCGGGCGCTGCGCGACTCCGGCTATCTCGATCTCGCCGAGCCCTTCGCCGGCCTGTTCACCCAGGGCATGATCTGCCACGAGACCTACCGCGCGCCGGACGGCGAATGGCTGTCGCCCGACGATGTCAAGCCGGGGCCCGACGGCCCGGTCACCCTGGATGGCCGGCCGGTCACGGTCGGTCGCTCCGAGAAGATGAGCAAGTCGAAGCGCAATACGGTCGACCCGGCGGCCATCATCGAGACCTACGGCGCCGACACGGCGCGCTGGTTCATGCTGTCGGACAGCCCGCCGGAGCGCGACATGGAGTGGACCGAAGCCGGGGTCGAGGGCGCCTTCCGCTTCCTGCAGCGGCTCTGGCGCCTGATCGACGAGGCCGCCGGAGCCCTGCCGCCTCCGGGCACGCCCGAGCCGCAGGCCTTCGGGGAACGCACGCGCGAGCTGCGGCGCGCCACCCACAAGACCATCGAGGCGGTGACCGGCGACATCGAGGGCTTCCGCTTCAACCGGGCCGTGGCCCGGATCTACGAGCTCGCCAACCGCCTGTCGGGCGCGGGCGCCGAGGCGCTGACGGCAGCGGACGAACGCTGGGCCCTGCGCGAGGCCTGCGAGATCCTGACCCGGCTGATCGCGCCGATGACGCCGCATCTGGCCGAGGAGCTCTGGCAACGGCTCGGCCACGACAGCCTGCTGGTCGACCGGCCCTGGCCCGAGGCCGATGCCGGGCTGACCATCGACGAGAGCGTCACCGTGGCGGTGCAGGTGAACGGCAAGCTGCGCGCGACCATCAACCTGCCGCGCGATGCGGCGCGGGATCAGGCGGAGGCCCGGGCCCTGTCCGAGCCGGCGGTCCAGCGCGCGCTCGACGGCACCCCGCCGCGCAAGGTGATCGTGGTGCCGAACCGGGTGGTCAATCTTGTCGTCTGACGGCAGCCGGCGCGCCCTCTGCCGGGCACTTTTCTTCGGGGCCGCGGCGGCAGCGCTCGGCGGCTGCGGCTTCCGGCCGCTCTACGGCGAGCGCTCGGCGGTCGGCGGCGGCCAGGTCGAGGCGCGGCTGGCGGAGGTCCTGGTTCTGCCGCTGGCGGACCGGCCCGGGCAGATCATGCACAACATGCTGATCGAGCGGCTCAATCCCCTGGGCCAGCCGGCCAGCCCGCGCTATACCCTCGCCGCCTCGCTCAGCGAATCGATTACCGAAATCGGCCTGCAGGAAGACGAGACCGCGAGCCGGGCCAACCTGACGGTGAACGCCAACTTCTCCCTGACCGAGCGCGGCAGCGGTGAGGTGCTCTACCGGGGGCGGGCGCGCTCGGTCAACAGCTACGACATCCTGGAAAACGAGTTCGCCACCCAGGTGGCCGAAGATGAGGCGCGGCGGCGCGGCATCACCCAGGTCGCCGACGAGATCAAGGAACGGCTCGGCGTCTACTTCGCGGTCAGTCCGGACGGATCGGCGTGACCGGCACGGGCGCGCCGGGCCGGGGGGCCGGCCGGCCGGCATGAAGCTGTCAGGCGCGCAGATAGACCGCTTCGTGGCTGCGCCCGACCCGGCGGTTCGTCTTGCCCTGCTCTACGGACCCGATGGCGGCCTGGTCGCCGAGCGCGCCGACCGGCTGCTGCGCAATCTGGTCGACGCGCCCGACGACCCCTTCCGCGTCGCCGAGCTGTCGCCCGAGCGGGTCCGCGAGGATCCGGCCCTGCTGCGCGACGAGGCCGGCGCCCTCGCGCTCGGGGGCGGTCGGCGGGTGGTGCGGTTGCGCGGTGCCGGCGACGGCTTGGCCGAGGCGGTCGCCGGCTTCCTCGATGCGCCGGCCGGCGACAGCGTGCTCATCGTCGAGGCCGGCGACCTGGCGGCGCGCTCGGCCTTGCGCAAGCTCGCCGAAGGCGCGGCGGGGGCGGCGGCGCTGCCCTGCTACCGCGACGACGAGAAGAGCCTCGCCGGGCTGATTCGCGACAGTCTTGCGGGCGCCGGTTTCGGCGTCGAGGGCGACGCCCTGGCGTTCCTGACTGGCCACCTCGGCGGCGACCGGCAGGTCACCCGGCGCGAACTGGAGAAGCTGCTGCTCTATATGGAGGGGCGCGCGCCGGGCACGCGCGCGACCCTCGAAGATGCACGGGCCTGCGTCGGCGACAGCGCGGAGCTCACGCTCGACGATCTGGCCCTCGCCGTGGCCGGCGGCGATCTCGTCACCATGGAGCGGACCCAGGCGCGCGCCTTCGCCGAGGGCGCCGCGGCGGTCACGGTGCTGCGCGCGGTCGCCCGCCACTTCCAGCGGCTGCACCAGGTGGCCGGGCGGACGGCGCGCGGCGCCACGCTGGACGCCGCCGTCAAGGCGCTGAAGCCGCCGCTGTTCTGGAAGACGGCGCCGGCCTTCCGCGTCCAGGCCGAGTCCTGGTCGCCAGCCGCGCTTGCCCAGGCGCTCGGCCGGCTGCTCGAGGTCGAGATCCAGTGCAAACGCACCGCCGCGCCGGCCCGGCTGCTGACCGAGCGCCTGCTGCTCGAGCTGACCAGCCGGGCGCCGACACGGCGGCGCCAGCGGCGCTAAGCCGTTTCGCAATCGAAACGGCCGCCGCGAATCGTTACGGATCCGGATAGAACCTGGATCGCTATCATTCCGTTTCCGGAATGGAAAGCTGGGTCAGGCGACGCAGCACGCCGTCGAGCTGGTCCAGGCTGTCGTAGTGGACCGTCAGGGTCCCGCTCTCGCCGTTGCCGCTGGCCTTCAGCTCGATGCTGACCTTGAGGCCGAGCAGTTGCGAGAGGTCACGCTCCAGGGCGAGGGTGTCGGCGTCCTTGCGCGGCGCGGCCTTGGCCGGACGGCCGCCGCGCGCCGGCCCCTCGAGGGGCTTGGCGCTGCGCGCCATCTCC
>CAZDBC010000186.1:4286-6578 GCA_964503295.1 uncultured Kiloniellaceae bacterium
TCCTCGGTCTTGCGCACGCTGAGGCCCCGGCGCACCACGGCCTTGGCCAGCGCCAGGGGATCGGGCGCGCCGATCAAGGCACGCGCGTGGCCGGCCGTCAGCTCGCCCTGGGCGATCATGTCCTTGACCTCCTGGGGCAGGCCGAGCAGGCGGAGGCAGTTGGTGATGTGGCTGCGGCTCTTGCCGACGGTGCGCGCCAGGTCCTCCTGGCGGTGGCCGAACTCGTCGATCAGCCGGCGGTAGCCTTCGGCTTCCTCGACCGGCGTCAGATCCTGGCGCTGGACGTTCTCGACGATCGCCAGCTCGAGCGCCTGGAGGTCGGTGAGCTCCCGGATGATGACCGGAACCTCGTGCAGGCGCGCCTGCTGCGCGGCGCGCCAGCGCCGCTCGCCGGCGACGATCTCGTAGTCGCTGCCGTGCTCGGGATGGCGGCGCACCAGGATCGGCTGAAGGATGCCGTTGGCCTCGATCGACTGGGCCAGCGCGGCCACGGCCTCCTCGTCGAAATGCTTGCGCGGCTGGCGGGCGTTGGGGTGCAGACGCTCGATGGGCACGGTCTTGGTCGAACGCACCCGGTCGAGCGCGGCATAGTCCTCGTTTTCCTCGCCGAACAGCGCGGCCAGGCCACGCCCCAGGTGGCTGCGCTTGCCGCCGCGGGCGGCACCGCCTTCGTCTTGACTGTCCTCCATTGTCGTCGTCCTCGATCGCGTGCCGGCCCGGCGAGACCGAAGCGCCGGGCGCAAGCCGCCGGCCGGCGCGACTAGCTGCCCGCCGCCAGGGCCGGGCCGCCCTTGCCTTCGCCCTCGCCGGCGCCGACCCCGGCGCGCAGCTCGCCGAGGGCCTTCTCGCGCCGCAGCACTTCGCTCGCCAGGTGGATGTAGGCCTCGGAGCCGGCGCAATGGGTATCGTAGACCAGGACCGGCTTGCCGTGGGACGGCGCTTCGGAGATGCGCACGTTGCGCGGGATCATGGTCTGGTAGACCTTCTCGCCCATGTAGCTGCGCACGTCCGCGGCAACCAGTTCGCTCAGGTTGTTGCGGCGGTCGTACATGGTGATGACGATGCCCTGGATGTCGAGGCTCGGGTTGAAGGCGCGGCGCACCCGCTCGACCGTGTTCATGAGGTGTGACAGGCCCTCCAGGGCGTAGAATTCGGCCTGCAGCGGCACCAGGACCGAATCGGCCGCGACCAGGGCGTTGAGGGTCAGCAGCCCGAGACCCGGCGGACAGTCGATCAGGACATAGTCGTAGGCGTCCTGAACGCTGCGCAACGCATCGCGCAGGCGGTATTCGCGCCGGGCGAGGCCGATCAGCTCGAGCTCGGCGCCGGACAAGGCGACGCCGGCGGCGGCGATCGACATGCGCGGCACGGCCGTCGGGATCGCGACCTCGGCCAGGGGCAGGCCCTCGATCAGGACGTCGTAGACGTTGTGGGTGCGCGCCGTGCGCGGGATCCCGAGGCCGGTGCTCGCATTGCCCTGCGGATCGAGGTCGACGATCAGGACCCGGCGGCCGCAGGCGGCCAGTGCCGTCGCCAGATTGACCGCCGTGGTCGTCTTGCCGACCCCGCCCTTTTGGTTGGCGATGGCCAATATGCGGGCCCGGCGCCCTTTACCGGCCGTCGGGGGCGACGTTTCCTCGTCAGGCGGGGTCGCCTTGGCGGCCAGATCTTGCGGTGTCATGCCTGGATTCCCCCAGTTATTGGAGCTCGACAGAGAGTATCGTGCCGCGCGAATCGGTCAGGCTGGGGATCGTCTCGACTGTCATCTTCCACTCTTTTCCAGCCTGGGTCAATTCCCGCGCCGCATCGCGGCCCTTCAGGAAGAGCCCGACAGGCGGCCGCCCACCCTCCGGCGCGCGCAGAAAGGGCGCGGCCAGCGCCAGAAGCCGCGGCAAGGGCGCCAGGGCGCGGGCGGTGACGATGTCGACCGGAAAGGGCGCCAGTTGCTCGATCCGGCCGACATGGATTTCGACCGGCGCCGAGGTTTCACGTGAAACCTCGCGCAGGAAGGCCGCCTTGCGCTGGTCCGACTCGACGAGATGGACACGCCCGGCGCCGAGGATGGCCAGGACCAGGCCGGGAAAGCCGGCGCCCGATCCCAGGTCGGCGATCACCGGAGACTCCGTCGCCGGACGGGCCGTGCGGATCGGACCGAAAAGCTGCGCCGAATCGAGCATGTGTCGGCGCCAGAGATCCTCCAGGGTCGCCGGCGCCACCAGGTTGATGCGACGGTTCCACTTGATCAGAAGGTCCGCGTAGCGCTCCAGCCGGGCCAAGGTTTCACGTGAAACC
>CAZDBC010000187.1:0-4545 GCA_964503295.1 uncultured Kiloniellaceae bacterium
CTCAGGGTTTCGCGCGCAGATCCGCGCCGTCGATCCAGCCGCCGCCGAGCAGACGCTCCCCCCGATAGAAGACCGCTGCCTGGCCGGGCGCCACGCCGAACTGCGGGGTCTCCAGCAGCACGTCGGCCTTGCCCGGACCGGTTGCGCGGAGATGCGCCGGCGCCGGCGGCGTCGTCGAGCGCAGCTTGACCGCGATGTGCTCGCCTTCGGCAGCTATAGGCCTTTCGCCCAGCCAGTTGACCTCGGCGACCGAGACACGGTCGCGGGCGAGCGCGCGACGCGGGCCGACCACGACGCGCTTGCGCTCCGGTTCCAGCCGCACGACGAAGAGGGGCTCCTCGCTCCCGCCGATCCCGAGGCCGCGGCGCTGCCCCACGGTGAAGTGGATCACGCCCTCGTGGCGGCCGAGCACCCGCCCCGCCAGGTCGACGATCTCGCCGGGCTCGGCCGCGCCGGGCCGCAGCTTCTCGATCACCCGCGCGTAGTTGCCGTCGGGGACGAAGCAGATGTCCTGGCTGTCCGGCTTGTCGGCCACGGGCAGGCCGAGCTCCGCGGCCAGCGCCCGGGTCTCGGACTTCGGCCGGTCGCCCAGCGGGAACCTCAGGAATTCGAGCTGCTCGCGCGTGGTCGCGAAGAGGAAGTAGCTCTGGTCCCGGCCGGGATCGACCGCCCGATGCAGCTCGGGCCCGGCGGGCCCGGCCAGGCGGCGGACGTAGTGCCCCGTGGCCAGGGCATCGGCGCCGAGCTCGCGGGCCGTGGCCAGGAGGTCGCGGAACTTGACCGTCTGATTGCAGCGGACACAGGGAATCGGCGTGGCGCCGGCCAGATAGCTGTCGGCGAAGTCGTCGATCACGCTTTCCCGAAAGCGGGACTCGTAGTCGAGGACGTAATGCGGAAAGTCCAGCCGTTCAGCCACCCTGCGCGCGTCGTAGATGTCCTGTCCTGCGCAGCAGGCGCCCTTGCGGGCCAGGGCGGCCCCCTGGTCGTAAAGCTGCAGCGTGATGCCGACCACGTCATAGCCCTCGCCCTTCAGCAGGGCGGCGGTGACCGAGCTGTCGACCCCGCCCGACATGGCGACCACCACCCGGGTTTCGGCGGGCGCCTTCGCCAGGCCGAGCGAGTTCGGCCGTCTGTCCAGGACCATTGTCATGGCCGCGAATATAGGCCCTGACGCCGCGCCCGCAAGCGAACGCCGGCTCAGCCGGACGCCTGCACCAGTTCCCGGTAGAGCCGGCGCACCTCGGCCGTCACCGGCCCCGGCAGAGGTCTCGGCAGGTCGCGACCGTCGACGGCCGCGACCGGGGTGACGCCGCCGAAGGTCCCGGTCACGAAGGCCTCGTCGGCGTCGTAGACCTCGGCCAGGGTGAAGTCGCCCTCCTCGGCCGGGATCCCGGCCGCGCGGCAGACCTCGAGCACCTTGCCGCGCGTGATTCCCTTGAAATTGTAGCGCCCGCTGGAGGTCAGCACCCGTTCCTGCTTGACGAAGAAGAAGTTGGTCGAGTTGCAGCTCGCCACGAAGCCCTGGGGATCGAGCATCAACGCTTCGTCGGCCCCGGCCTTGACCGCCTGGATGAGCGCCTGGATCAGGTTCAAGCGGCTGTGCGAGTTGAGGCGCAGGTCGAAGACGTCCGGCTGGCTGCAGCGGAAGGTCGAGGTGAAGAGGCGCAGCCCACGCGACTGGATGTCGGGATCGGGGACCTTGTGTTCCGCCACGATCACGATCGTCGGCCGCCCGAGCGCGTTGCGCGGATCCTGGTTGGGGGTCAGCTTCGGCCCGCGGGTCACCATGAGGCGCATATGCACCCCGTCGGTCATGCCGTTGGCGCGGCAGGTCTCGACCAGGGCGGCCTTGATCTCTTGGGCATCGAGGCCGATGTCGAGGTCGATCGCCCGGGCCCCGGAGAGCAGGCGGGCGATGTGCTCTTCGGCGAAGGGCAAGCGGCCTTCGACCAGCCGGAAACCCTCCCAGACCCCGTCGCCGAGCACGAAGCCGGCATCGAACACCGACACCTGCGCCTGATCGCGCGGCACCAGTTCGCCGTTCAGGTAGATCAGCACCGCGTCGTTGCGCGGGTCGTGCTTGGGCGTCTGCGCGCCGGGAATCGGCGCAGCCTCGCGAGTCTCACTTGGTTCGGTCATTCGGAAACTCCTTGGCGGGGGCGAGCGGGCCGAAGGCAGCCTCCATTGCCCGCTGGTCCGAGCAGACCCAGAAGACCTCTGCGTCTTCGGGGCCCAGCGCAACGCAGCCGTGCGCCATGGTGCTGTCGAGGAAGGCGCAATCCCCCGCCTCCAGGACGAAGGGGGTGTAGTGCTCGCTGTGCAACTCGACGCGCCCGGAGAGAACGAAGATCACCTCTTCGCCCTCGTGGGCGATCAGCGGCCCGAAATCGTACCGGCTCCGCGCCTTGATCCGGGCCTTGAGCGGCAGAACCTTCTTCCTGGCCACATCGGTACAGAGCATCTCGTAGTCGTAGTTGGGGGTCGCGTGGCGAACGCCCCTGCCGCCCCGCGTGATCGACAGCCGTGCAGTGGTCGCCAGCGCCTGGTCGTCGGCGAACAACCGCACCAAATCGACGCCGAGCCCGGCGGCGAGCTTCAAGATGCTGTCATAGGTCGGAGAGAGCTGCGCATTCTCGATCTTGGAGAGGGCGGAGACCGAGATCCCCGAACGCAGGCTCAACTGCTGCAAGGTGAGCGCGGCTTCGGCCCTGAGGCGACGCACCCGCCGCGCGAAGGCCGGCTTTTCGGCCGTCGACGTTCCGGTCTCGAGGCCTCGGCCGGTACTTTGGTCGCTGCGCATTCCGACATTATCTCGTATTGTGAAAATAAATCCATGATACGGAAAATTTCCGAGATGAAAATCGCGGCGGTCGAAGTCTTCGGCGCGGTCAACGACCTCGCGGGCAGAGTCTGGAACCCTAAGATCCGCTGGCTGCAGAAACATTCCGTTCTGGTGCGTGTCCGCACCGATCAGGGCGTCTCCGGTTTCGGCGAATGCTGGTGTTTCGACCGTCGGCCGGACGCCCTGGCCGCCTTTCTGGTCCACGAGGTCGCGCCGCGCATCCTCGGCTGCGATGCCGCCGCGCCGGAGGGGATCGCGGAGCTGCTTGGCGACACCACGACCCTCAGCGCCCGGCACGGCATCATGGCCTCGGCCGTGAGCGGCATCGACATCGCCCTGTGGGACATCGCCGGCAAGGCCCGGGAGCTGCCGCTGTGGCGTCTGCTCGGCGGCGAGCGGCCCGAGGTCGCGGTCTACGCAAGCGGCGGCCTCTATGGCGTGGACAAGCCGCCGGAGCGGCTCGCGGCCGAGCTCGCCGGCTACCGCGACCAGGGCTTCGATCAGGTAAAGATGAAGATCGGCGCCCTGTCGCCGGCCGAAGACGAGGCCCGCGTCCGGGCTGCGCGCAGGGCCCTCGGCGACAGGCCGCGGCTCATCGTCGACGGCGTCTACAGCTACGACACCGCGAGCGCAGTGGAGATCTTCGACCGCATCGCGGGCTGCGACATTGCCGCCTTTCAGTCGCCGCTGCCCGCCGACGACATCGGGGGGATGGCGGCCCTGGTCGGCCGGGGCGTGCCCGTCATGGGACTGGAGGCCGAGTACCGGCCGCTCGTGATAGAGGCCCTGCTCGCGCGATCCGCCGTCGCCATCCTGCAGTTCGCGCTTGTTGCCTGCGGCGGAGTCACCGCGGCGCGCAAGATCGTGTCGCAGGCACAGTCGGCCGGGATCCCCTGCTCGCTCGAGGTCTCGTCCACCGCCCTCGCCCAGATGGCGGCATTCCACTTCGCCGCCGCGCATCCGCAGGTCGCCTCGGTCGAGTATCACATGGTTCATCAGGCGCTGTTCGAGGCGCTGCCATTCCCGGCCGACGCCATCCGCGACGGCCGCCTGATCCTTTCCGAGCGGCCCGGCCTCGGCATCGACCTGCCGATCGACCGGTTGGATCGACTGGGATGACGGGCCGCGTCCTCGTCGTGGGGATCGTGGCGCTGGCGCTGCTCGCGCTGCCGATTCTGGTCCCCGTCGAACGGCTCGCCGGAAGCGAGACGGAGGGCGATCCGCTGCCCCGGCAACTCTGTGCCATCGCCTCGCTCTATGCCGGGCCGACCGCCAGGATCGCACGATTGCACCTGGAAGGCGGCAATGGCGACACCGCCGCCATCCTGGTCGGTCGGATCAGGCGGCTGAAGCGGCTTTGCGGTCCCGAACTGAAGCTGCCGCCCGGCTTCGGCCGGCTCGAACGGGCGGTGCCGCGCACGGTGGGCAGGTTCAGTCTCGGTTCGGATCAGGCTTGAGCGCCCGCGCGATGAAGGCTTTCCACTTTCCTATTCGAAATAAACTCTCGCATGATACAGTCCATTTACGGCAACATTCCATGAGATGAAATCCGGCCGTTACGGATTCCGATACGGCCGTCAGCAGGGAGATGGACCATGACCAAGCGATACGCCTTAGTCCTGTGCGTGCTCGCGGCACTCGTCGCGACTGTCGTCGCGCCGCGGGCGGAGGCCGTGTTGTCGGCGGAAATCGCCGGCCGGCTG
>CAZDBC010000187.1:4555-6564 GCA_964503295.1 uncultured Kiloniellaceae bacterium
CGGAGGCCCGCACGCTCGATGAGATCATCGCCGACGGCACCGTGCGCATCGGCGTGCACCCGAACATTCCGCCGCTCAGCTATCAGGACGCGACCGGCGAGTGGCAAGGCTTCGACGTCGAATTCGGCCGCCTGATCGCAGAGAAAATGGGGGTCGAGGCCGAGTTCGTCGCGACCGAGTTCAACGCCCGCGTCCCGGCCCTGATCAGCGATCTCATCGACTTCTCCATGGCCGCCCTGACGCGCAACTCGGAGCGCATGAAGGTCATCGACTTCACCTTTCCGCTCTATACCGAGAACCTCGCGGTCCTGACCACCGAGAAGGTCGGCGACGTGAAGAGTTGGAAGGACCTGAACCGCGACGACCTGACGATGGTCGGCTGCCGCGGCTGCTATCCGGTCCAGTGGATGCAGGAGAACATGCCCAAGGTCGAGATCCTGATCGTCGATTCCGGCTCCGACATGGTGCGCACCATCGCACAGGGCCGGGCCGACGGCATGGTCGCCAACCTGGAGTGGCACAAGCGCTTCACCGACAACCACCCCGAGATCGACTGGGTGATCATCGAAGACATCATCCGCACGGCCTACTGCGCGATCGGTGTCCAGAAAGGCAACACCGGGCTGCGCGACTATCTCAATGCGGCCATCTTCGAGCTGCAGTCTGCCGGCGCCCACAACCGCCTGTGGGAGAAGCATTGGGGCGCGCCGCCGCTGGTCGAGGTAGACCCGCAGCCCTACTGGTGATCGCCGAGCGTTCCGCGTCCGCCCCGGCGTGACCGTCGGGGCGGCCGCTTTTTTATCGCGACCCTATGGATTACACTTTCCAGTGGGGTGTGGCCTTTCGCCACCTGCCGGAGTTGCTCGGCGGGGCCTGGGTCACCTTCCACCTCACCTTCATCGGATTCTGGTGCGGCCTGATCATCGCCGTGTTTCTGGCGGTCGGCCAGATCTACGGCGGTCGCCTGCTGCAGCGCGCGATCGCCGTCTATGTTGTCTTCTTCACCAATACCCCGAGCCTGGTGACCGCCTTCTTCATCTTCTATGGCCTGCCCGAGATCGGCATCCTCTGGTCGCCCTATGTCTGCATTCTCATCAATCTGATCCTGAACGCCGCCGCCTTCCTGACCGATGCCATTCGCGGCGGCGTCGCCTCGGTCCGCCAGTCGGAAATGGAAGCGGCGGAAACCTTGGGCTTCTCGATGCTGCAGAAGATCCGTTACGTGATCGTGCCGCACGTGGCCAAGGTCCTTTATGCCCCGATCTCGAATCTCTACATCGTTTTCATTCTGGGCTCGGCGCTGGCGGCCATCTTCGGGGTCGAGGAACTGACCGGGACAGCCTTCAACATCGCCTCCTATACATTTCGCACGATCGAAATCTATACCCTGGCCGCCGGCATCTATGTCGTCATGACGATCATCGCCAGCACGATCCTGGCGCTGGTCGGGCGCTACGCGTTCCGCGTCAAGGCGAGGATCTTCTGATGTTCGATCAGGTTCTCGCCCAGTTCGACATCTTCTTCACATGGCAGAACGGCCTTTTATGGTTGCGCGCCGCAGGAACGACGCTAGCCATGGCGGCCCTCGGCTGCGGCCTCGGCTTCCTGCTTGCCAGCATTCTCGTTTTCATCCGCACCTGGCCGAGCCGCGCGCTCCTGCCGCTTCGCCTGCTGCTCGTTGCCTATGTCGAAGTGTTCCGGCGGATCCCCTTTCTGGTGCTGATCTTTCTCGTGCTCTTCGGGAGCCGGGCGGCCGGGCTGCAGTTGTCGCTCTTCTGGGTCGCCTGCATCACGGTGACGATCATGGCCACGGCCTTTATCGCGGAGATCGTGCGGGCGGGTTATGAATCTGTTCACCGCACGCAGTGGGAATCCGCCGTGGTCATGAACTTCAGCCGCCTGCGCACCGTGCTTTTCGTGATCCTGCCCCAGGCCTGGACCGTGATCATTCCGCCTGCCTTCTCCTACTTCGTCATGTTCATCAAGGAGACCTCGCTGGCCTCCCAGGT
>CAZDBC010000188.1:0-5835 GCA_964503295.1 uncultured Kiloniellaceae bacterium
CGATGGCGTCCTGGTCGCCGAGCCAGTCCGACCCCTTGACGGTGTCGTACATGTGCCAGCGCCAGTCGTCCTCGCTCATGTTACCGAGCGCCGCGGAGATTCCGCCCTGGGCGGCCACGGTGTGACTGCGGGTCGGAAAGACCTTGGAGATGCAGGCGGTCTTGAGGCCGGCCTCGGCCAGCCCCAGCGTGGCGCGCAGCCCGGCCCCGCCGGCGCCGACCACCACGACGTCGTAGGTGTGGTCCTGGGTCTCGTAGGCCCTGTTGGCGGGCGGTGTCGATCCCTTGGCCGAACCGTTTTGCGACATACGACTAACCCTCGAACATGATCTTCAGCACGGCAAGCGCGGCGGCCAGGCCGAGCAGCAGGGCGAGCCCCTTGACCGCCAGAATGCCGGCCAACTTCGCACCCTCGTTAAGAACGTAATCCTCGATCACCACCTGCACACCGATCGCACCGTGGTAGAATGTCGCGCCGATGAGGAGCAGCATCAGGCCGCCCGAGACCGGGTGCCCGATCCAGGCGCGCACCTCGTCGTAGCCGGCGCCGGCGTGGCCGATCACGGCGATCACGAACCACAGGGTGAGCGGCACCAGAGCGATGGCGGTCACCCGCTGCGCCCACCAGTGGCCAGTGCCCGAGTGGGCCGGCCCGAGGTGGCGCACCCGCGCCAGCGGGGTCCGCAGGCTGCGCATCACTGGCCGCTCCAGATCAGCGCGGCCGCAATCCAGCAGACCACGGTCAGGCCGGTGCTCGCCGCGATCACCACCAGGGCGGAGCGGTAGGCGGTCTCCAACTCGAAGCCGTAGCCGGCGTCCCAGACCAGATGGCGAATGCCGTTGCACAGGTGATAGAGCAGCGCGAAGCTCCAGCCGAACAGCAGCAGCAGGCCGAACCAGGAGCCGATGAAGCCCTGCGCCGCCGCGTAGGAGCCAGGGCCCGCCGCGGCCGCGACCAGCCAGTAGACCAGAAGCAACGTACCGACCACGAGTGCGACGCCGGTCAGGCGGTGCAGGATCGACAGCGCCATGGTCCACTGCCAGCGGTAGACCTGCAGATGCGGCGACAGCGGGCGGGGTCGCCGAGCATTCGATGCGGTCGCGCTGCTTTCGCTCGCCATCTTCGCCCTTTCCTTTGACTCGCCGGTGGAGCACCGGGCACGCCGGCCGACCGCCGCCCGGGCGATCGCGCGAGAGCCCTGGCGTGGCCATTCATGGCGCCGGCCGGTCGCGCGGATCATGTTGCACTGCCAGAGATAGAACCCTCGGCGGGCCGAGTCAACGCGGCTCGCCGGGCCGGCGGCGCCGCGCGCAGCGAGGCCGGACGGCCGGCGCGCGAGCCCCCGCGACCGGGCCGCCGCGGCCCCGGCGGGTGCGGATTGTGGATAAAACTGTGCAGAACTTGTGCGTGTATTGTGAAATAAAACGAAATCCATGCACAAGAAATTCAAAACAAAACCGCATCGATGCTTGCGGCCGAGCAAGGAATCCACGACCCTGAATTCGCACGCGAGAGCGTCGGCAGTGGCTCTCGAAGGTTGCGGCGACGGCGGCGGACCTGCTCCGCGGCGGTCGCCGGACACCGGCGGGAGATCCCATCGCCGAGGGCGAGGCGAGCGGTCCGGCTTCGTGCCGCCGCTCAGCCGAAGCCCGCAAGCCGGCCGGCGCCGACCTGATGGCGGCACGGCCGGCGGGCAAGGGTCCGGTGGCCCTCCGCGCCTCCGGCCCTGCGGTCGAGACCGGCTCCCTTCCTGCGGGGAGCGGGCCGGGTTCGGCGGACCCTGACCGGCGCCTTCGGGCAGCCGGAGAGCGGTTCGCCCCGCGCGACCGGACCGGGCGGCCGAGGCCGCTTCAGACCGGGCGCCGTGGCCGAAGGGTCGGAAGTGGGCCGCCGGAGACCTGCCCGGAGGGGTCCGGTTCCCGAACCGGCAACCGGCAGTCTTGCCGGCGGGCCGAGGACGGAACCGCCCGCTCCGCCGCCGCCGCTATGGGTCTCGCCAGGTCCGATATCGGCGCGCGGAACGGGAGCAGACCTTGCGTCGCTCGCGTGCCGGACCGTCACGGTCCGGGAAAGGCGCCGGGGCGTGTCTCCGCGAGGAGGCACCGTGGCCAAGGGCCGGTTTCGCGAGAAGCCGCCCGACGCCCCCGGCGCCTTCCCTTTTTTCCCCTATTGGGGCAGCGCCGGCGGCTCAGGCCCGCCGCGGCATCAGCACCGTGTAGTCGAGCTCGAGCACCACCGCCGGGTCGTAGGCCCCTTGGGCATCGCGCAGGGGAAAGTCGTTGCAGGGGCGGTCCTTGGTGGCAACGGTGCGCAGGCGCAGCGCACCGCAGTCGGTCCGACCCGGCAGCTCGAAACGGTCGAGCACCTCCGACCAGGCGTAGACGGTGTCGCCGGCGAAGGTCGGCGCGCAGTGCGTGCCGGCGTTGATCGCGAGCAGCCGGAAGGCATTGGCCAGGCCGTTGAAGCTGAGCGCGCGCGCGATCGACATGACGTGACCGCCGTAGACGATGCGCCGGCCGAAGCGCCCCTGCCGCTCGACATGGTCGTTGAAATGCACCCGCGCGGTGTTCTGGTAGAGGCGGGTGGCGAGCTGATGCTCGGCCTCCTCGACCGTCATGGCGTCGCGGTGATCGATGCGCTCGCCGGTTTCGTAGTCGTCCCACAGGTCGGGCGCGCCGGCGAGCCCGCAGTCGTACGCGGCGAACTCGATACCGACCGGCACCATCAGGGCGTCGGGCGCGAGCGCGGTCGGCAGCTCGGGCACCTGCGGCTCCGGCGCCGGGCTGGCCGGATCGCGCTTGCGCACCATGACCCAGCGCACGAAGCCGACCGCGAGCTCGTCGTTCTGGTTGAGCCCGCGGGTGCGCACGTAGACCGTGCCGGTCTTGCCGTTGGAGTTCTCCTTGAGGCCGATCACCTCGCTCTCGGCACGCAGACTGTCGCCGGGATAGACCGGCGCGCCGAAGGTGCAGGCGGCATAGCCGAGGTTGGCGACCGCATTGAGCGAGACGTCGGGCACGGTCTTGCCGAACACGACGTGAAAGACCAGCAGGTCGTCGAGCGGCGCGCGCGGCAGGCCGAGGCTCTGCGCGAAGCTGTCGGCCGAGTTGAGCGCGAAGCGCGAACCGTAGAGCGCGGTCGTCAGCGCACGGTCGCCCTCGGTCAGCGTGCGTGGCGTGGCGTGGCGCAGCTGCTGCCCGACCGCGAAGTCCTCGAAGAAGTTGCCCGCCCCTGACTTGCCACCCGAATCGGCCCCGGAATTGCCCATGGGGCGCCTCAGGCCGCGGCGTCGAGCTGCGCGACAGCGTCGGCCAGGGCGACCAGCCGGCGCGCGTTCTCCACGTGCAGGTTCTCGACCAGCTTGCCGTCGACCACCACCACGCCCCTGCCCTCCGCGGTGGCCTCGGCATGGGCGTCGATGATGCGGCGCGACCAAGCGAGCTCCGCCTCGGAGGGCGCGAAGATCTTGTTGGCCGCGGCGATGGTCTTGGGATGGATCAGCGTCTTGCCGTCGAAACCCAGGTCCCGGCCCTGGCGGCACTGGGCGGCGAAGCCCTCGGCATCTTCGAGGTCGAGATGCACCCCGTCGACGATGGCGAGCCCGTTGGCGCGCGCGGCCAGGAGGCACAGGCCGAGCGCGGTCACGACCGGCTCGCGGTCAGGCACGTGCGCGGCATGCAGGTCCTTGACCAAATCCGAGGTGCCCATGACGAGACAGGACAGGCGCGGCGAGGCGGCGGCGATCGCCGCGGCGTTGAGGATGCCGCGCGGTGTCTCCATCATGCACATGATCGCCATGCCGTCGTGCGCGCCGCCCGCCTCCATCAGGCTTTCCAGCTCGCGCACCATTTCGGCCGATTCGACCTTGGGCAGGAGCAGGGCGTCGGCGCCGCTGCCGGCCAACGCCTGCACGTCGGCACGGCCCCAGTCGCTGTCGAGGTCGTTAATTCGCACGATCAGCTCGCGCCGCCCGTAGCCGCCGGCGGCGAGCGCCGCCCCGACCTGGTCGCGCGCGGTCGCCTTTGCGTCCGGCGCGACGGCATCCTCGAGGTCGAGGATCAGGGCATCGGCGGGCAGGGCGCGCCCCTTCTCGAGGGCCCGGGCGTTGGACCCCGGCATGTAGAGAACCGAGCGGCGCGGACGGGCGGTGGCGGGCGGGAGGCTTTCGGGCATGCCTCGCTCCTCCTCGCTGGACGGAAACGGGCCGGGACTATAAACCATGGCGGCCGGCTGGCAAGCTGCCGGGCCGCGAGGAACTGCAAGGGGGACGCGCCGCCCGGCGTGCAGCGGGGGACGATGAACATCCTGTCGATTCAGTCGCACGTCGCCTTCGGCCACGTCGGCAACGCGGCGGCGGTCTTTCCGCTGCAACGCCTCGGCTTCGAGGTCTGGCCGATCCATACCGTGCAGTTCTCCAACCACACCGGCTACGGCGACTGGACCGGCGACATCTTCAGCGCCGAGCACATCGCCGAGGTCGTGCGCGGCATCGAAAGGCGCGGCCGGCTGGGCGACTGCGACGCGGTCCTGTCGGGCTACATGGGCGACGCCAAGCTCGGCGAGGCCATCCTGGAGGCGGTGGCCAAGGTGCGCGCCTTGCGCCCCGATGCGCTCTATGCCTGCGATCCGGTCATGGGCGACATCGGGCGCGGCGTCTTCGTGCGCCCGGGCATCCCGGAGTTCATGCGCGCCCGCGCGGTGCCGGCCGCCGACATCATCACGCCCAACCAGTTCGAGCTCGAGCTCCTGACCGGGCACAGCGTGGTCTCGCTGGAGACCGCCGTGGCCGCGACCGAGGCGGCGATCGAGCTCGGCCCGCGGGTGGTGCTGCTGACCAGCCTGACCCATCCCGGCCTCGCGGCCGACCGCATCGCCATGCTCGCGGCGACGGCCAACGAAGCCTGGTGGACCTCGACGCCGCGTCTGCCGCTCGAGCCGGCGCCCAACGGCGCCGGCGACGCAGTCGCGGCCCTGTTTCTCGCGCACTACCTGCGCAAAGCGGACGTCCGCCACGCGCTCGAGGCGGCGGCGGCGGCGATCTTCGCCATCATCGAGGCGACCCAGCGCGCGGGCACGCGCGAGCTGCAGCTCGTCGCGGCGCAGGACGAGCTGGTCCGTCCGCCGCGCCGCTTCACCGCCGAGCGGGTCGGCTAGGACGCCGCGGCGGCGGCAGCGCGCTTCCAGACGCCGCCACGGCGGAGCGTGCCCCAGTCGCCGGCAGCGGACGCGAGCGCGCCGTCGCGTCCGTGCCGATCCCGCGCAGGCAAAAGCCGACGATCGAGTCGACCAGCCGGCCGTCGATGCCGCTGGCGTCCGCGGCGTCGGGCGCGAGCGGCCCGATCAGGCCCTCGATCAGCGCGCCGACGATTCCCGCGGCGGCGACCTCGACGTCCTGCTCGGGGAAGCTGCCTTCGGCGATGCCCGCGCGCAGCAGCCCGGCGAACACCCCGATGCAGGCCCGGCGATGGGCCAGGCGGGCGGCCTCGATCTCCGGATCGACCGGCTCGGCGATGACGGCGTAGGCGAGACGCCGGCCGCGCAGGGCGCGCCCGGCGAAGGCGGCGACCGCGACGGCCAGGCGCTCGGCGGCCGGGCCGGCGCCGCGCGCGATCTCCCCGATCACCGCGGCCTCGCGCTGCGAGACCTCGGCCACCACCTCGCTCAAAAGCGCGGCGCGCGATGGGAAGTAGCGATAGAGCGTGCCGGTCGCCAGGCCCGCGCGCGCGGCGATCGCCGACATGCGGGCGCCGCGAAAGCCCCGTTCGGCCACCACCGCACGGGCCGCCGCGACGAGGCGCCGGCGATTCTCCGCATGCTTGGCACGGGTGCGCGCCG
>CAZDBC010000188.1:5845-6560 GCA_964503295.1 uncultured Kiloniellaceae bacterium
GGTTTCGCGGCCGCCGGGGCCCTGGTGCCCGCCCCGGAGAGTCGGCCGTGGTCAGTGGACGCCGCTGGTCTCGAGTCGCGCGGCCAGATGCTCCTGGGCCAGATGCTCGGCGATCTGCACCGCGTTGAGAGCCGCGCCCTTGCGCAGGTTGTCCGCGACCACCCACAGTGACAGGCCGTTCTCCACGGTCGGGTCCTCGCGGATGCGGCTGACGAAGACCGGGTCCTCGCCGACGCACTCGGCCGGGGTCACGTAACCTTCGTCGACGCGGTGGTCGATGACGGTCACGCCCGGCGCCGCCTTGAGGGCGCGGCGCGCCTCGTCGGCGCTTATCGGGCGCTCGAACTCGACGTTGACCGCCTCGGCATGGCCGATGAAGACGGGCACGCGCACGCAGGTCGCCGAGACCTTGATGCGCGGATCGAGGATCTTCTTGGTCTCGACCACCATCTTCCACTCCTCCTTGGTCGAGCCGTCGTCCATGAAGGCGTCGATGTGCGGAATGACGTTGAAGGCGATCTGCTTGGTGAACTGCTCGGACCGCACCGGATCGTTGACGTAGATGGCGCGCGTCTGGCCGAACAGCTCGTCCATCGCGTCCTTGCCCGCGCCCGACACCGACTGGTAGGTGGCGACCACGACCCGCTTGATCCCGGCGAGGTCGTGCAGCGGCTTCAGCGCCATGACCATCTGGATGGTCGAGCAGTTCGGGTTG
>CAZDBC010000189.1:0-6526 GCA_964503295.1 uncultured Kiloniellaceae bacterium
GCCGAAGCCGACCGCCAGGCCGACCACGCCGGCACCGGCCAGCAAGGGCCCGATTTCGACGCCGAGCGACGAGAGAAGAATCAGCGTCACGATGACCACCAGCGTGATCTGGACGAAGCGCATCACGAGCGGCAGGACGGTCTCCACCCGGGACCCGCTGGCGCCGCCGCCCTCGTCACCGCGCGCGTCGTTCTCCCCTTGCGTGCCGCTCGGCAGGTAACGCGCCACGGCCGCCTTGATCACGCCCCAGAGCACATAGGCGACCAGGATGATCAGCGCGATGTCGATGACCGCGCGCATGAGCTCCTCGCCCATGCCCTGTCGGCCCAGATCGAACAAGCTGACGCCCCAGACGCGGCCGATCAGGAGCACGGCGAGGATGACCAGCAGGATGCGCGCGGCGCGTTTCAGGACGGGGATCGCGGAGCCGGGTCTGGCGCCTTCGCCGGCCTGCGTGTTGCCCAGCGCCCGGTCGAGGACGGCGCAGAGCACGAAGTCGGCGAAGGGCACTGCGAGCAGAATCAAAACGCTGAGGATGCCCGGGCTGGCGCCGACCCGCGCGCCGACAATGCCGGTGTAGAGCGACAGCACGAAAAGAAAGACGACATAGGCGATGAACGCGGCGTGCCAGACCGAGGCCAGGGCGCGCCCAAAGCGCGACCAGCTCTGCGTGCCGGACAGACGCGCCTGCAAGGCGCGGGCGACGGGCAGGCGCAGGTCGAGCGCGGTGGCCACAGCGACCACGACCAGAATACCGCCGACCAGAGTGCGCATCAGCTCGTGGTCCGTCTCCGGCAGACCGAGGCGAAGCATCAGCTCGCAGACGAACAGCCCGAAGGTGGCGACGACGGCAAACAGCAGGATCCAGCGGTGAATCCGCAGGGCCGCGTCGTCGTCGAAGGGCGCGATGCGCAGGTTGCCGGCACGCGGGGCGAAGACGAAGCGCGACAGGATGGCGACGGCGCGCACGATCAGCACGGCGCCGAGCAGCGTCATCACCGTCAGCCGCGAGGGCGCGTGCCCCTGATAGAGGAGGAAGAAGGCGGCGAGGATGGTGGCCGCAAAGAGCAGCAGACCGATCAGGTCGAGGCCGAACCGCACCGTCAGGCAGCCGAGCCGGCGCAAGGGATCGGAACCGGCGGCGGCGGCGAGCGCGGCGTACGGTCCGCGCGCCAGCCAGCGGTAGCCGCGTTCGACCCCGGCGCCGAGCAGCGCGATGGCCAGGAAGGCGGCGAGCACGATGAGCGGCTGATAGGGGCCGCGCCCCTCGGAGAGCTGCCGGTAGACGAAGCCGGGCACGGCGGACAGCGCGTCGAGGCGCTCGAAACGTGCGGCGAGCCCCTGCCTGAAGCGGTGCAGGTTCTCGTTGATGTCCTCCATGAGGACGGCCTCCTCGGCGGGCGCTCGGGCCTGTGCGCCGAGATGCCCGAGGAGGAGGTCGCGCACCTGCTCGTCCGACAGGCGCGACAGGAGGTCGGCGCGCTCCTCGGGCGACAACCGTTCGAGATCGGCGGCCTGTGACTCCGCGCTGCTGCCTGGCAGGTCCGCGGCAGCCTGGGCAGAGGCCTCCGGCGCCGCCAGCATCAGGGCGCAGGTCAGAAGCAGGACGAGACCGGCGAGGCGGCGGCGCAGCCCGCCCGACGGAGCGCGGCAATCGGCGTGATTGCGCTGGACGAAACGCACGGGCGACGGACCTCCTTCAACGCCGGATCGAGGTCCGCCTCGAGTGCGCGAACATGGCCCGGCGCGACTCCGCCGCAGCGGCGGCCGCGCCCGTCACGTCCTGGCCCAAGTAAGCAGGCCGCAACCGGGGACCGGACCGACGCCGGCACCCTTCGATCATTCTACAGTATTGTGTCGTGGTCGGGCAGCGGCTCGATGCGGCGCAGGCCGAGACGCACGAGCAGGGCGGCCACGGTCTGGAACATGACCCAGCATTCGAGCGCGAAGGGCGCGAAGCCGGCCATGCCGGGGAGTGACATCTCGAAGTAGCGCAGGGATTCGAGCGGCCCGAGGAAGGGCAGGTCGTAGGTCCACTTGGCCGTCGCCCAGTAGTTCCAGAACTCCCACAGCAGGCCGCAGACGAGGCCCGCGGCGGCCAGCGAGAGCGTCCGCCCCCAGCGCCCGGCGGCCCAGTCGGCAAAGAGGCTGGGCGCGCCCAGGCGCCGGTTGAGCGGCTCGAGCAGCGGGATCCAGGCGAGCCAGAGGGTAAGCGTCCCGGCCGGCGCCTGCACGGCAAAGGGAAAGGCGAGCAGCAACAGGCCCAGCACGGCCAGCCAAGGGTCGGCGCGGGGCGGGATGGGCAAGGCCCGGCCGCGCAGCCCGCGAAGGCCGAGCCGGCCCGCCACCGCGGCGACCAGGAACATGGCCGGACAGATGGCGCCGAAGGCGAGCGCGTAGCCGGCCAGGCGGTGCCGGTCGTCCTCCGGCAGGCCGTGGTAGGCCCAGGCATGCAGCCAGCCGAAATTGACGGCATCGAAGCTCAGCCAGATCGGGATGCTGGCCAGCCAGCAAAGCCCGAAGCGCCGGGGCCGCGCGCGCACCGGCGAGCCGGCCGCGCCGAGGGGCAGGCGACGCCAGGCGAGCAGGCCGTCGAGGACGAAAAGCAGCGCGGTCCAGCAGATCGCCGTGACGTTGCCGGCGATCCAGCGCGCGACGGCCTCCAAGGCGCCCTGCGGCGGCGGCAGGGCCTCGTAAGGTACGACGGCCCAGCCGCGCGCGACGAGGTCGGCGAAAAGCAACGCCTCGGTCGCGAGAATGACGGCGAGCCCAAAGAAGAGCGTCGCCGGCGGACGGCCGCTGGATCGCCCGGAACTCATTCCCCGCTGGTAGCGGCGCGACGCCGGCCGAAGCCGGCGGCTCAGTCGTCGAGGACGAAGGTCACCAGCATGTGGACCTTGAACTCGGAGATCTTGTCGTTGTCGATCACGACCTCCTGTTCCTTGATCCAGGCGCCCTTGATGTTGCGGATGGTCTTGGACGCGCGGGCGATGCCCTGGTTGATGGCGTCCTCGAAGCTCTTGCTCGAGGTGACCGAGATTTCGGTGGTGCGTGCAACGGACATGACGGCCCTCCCTTGGCGGTTGTGACGCTTGTGCCGGGAGAACGAAGCAACGCCCGGCGCGGTTCCTCGCGGTCGCCTCGGCGGGCGCCGCGTGCTAAGGATCGAGGCGGCGGGCGCGAACGGGCCGGTCGCAGGCCCAGCGGAGGTGCAGTTCATGAAACGCGAGACGTTCGCGAGCTTCTACCTGCGCAAGGTCGCGCTCAACGAGGGCTGCGGCTGCGCCGAGCAGATCATCGGCACGCGCGATATCGAGGCGCGCGCCGGCGCCGCGGCGCTGCACCGGGGCGCCGGCCAGGGCGTGCCGCGCGGCCTGCGCGCCCGCCTGCGCCGGCTGTTCGGGCGCGCGAAAGCCTGAGGCACGAAGGAGTCTCGGAGCGATCAGGAAAACGGCGGGGGCGAATCAGCGCCCCGCGTTCACGGCGAATACCAGGTGGCGCGCGCCTTGCCGTGCCGCCGCACCCGCCCGTCCGCGACCAGCTCGCGCAGGCGCAGCTTCAGCATGGCGATCGTCCTTGTCGCTGTGGCGCAGCAAGGTCTGATGGAGCTGGCGGATATGAGTCTCGGTCAGGCCCATGTCGGCATAAGCCTCGAACACGAGGTCCATCGCCTCGGCGTATCCGGCCACTTCCTGCTCGTCGCGCGTCTTGAAGGACCCGAGGGAAGCCGCCCGGGAGAGCAGGTCCTCGACCTCGGCGTCCGACATCTTCGCCCCTTCGATGCGCGTGGAGGAGCCGACGCGCTCGATGGTCGCCACCTTGCGGAGTGCGCCGAGGCGCTCCGCCGAGAGGGTCTTGAGTGCCTCCCACCGGCCCTTGAACTCGTCGATTTCGGCGACGAGCTTCACCAGGCCGGCGCCGAGCACGAGCTTGGGCTCCCTCATCGCCGGGCGGCCCTCCTATCCGATTCCATGGCCGATGTGACCCGATTAGACCCGATTCTCCAGCGCGCCCCGCGGGACGGGCGATCCGGCCCCGGCCGCCATCGCGGGTCAGCCGAGGTCACAGGGGCGTCGGGATTTTAAGGTGTCGGGTGGAAGGAGCCGTTCGCGGTCGTCCGGGACGGTGGGACCGTGGCGCGCCCGGGAAGATTCGAACTCCCAACCTCCTGATCCGTAGTCAGGTGCTCTATCCAGTTGAGCTACGGGCGCCGCGCGGGTCGTCGACGCCGGGGAGGCGCCCGCGGGGCGGCAAAATTCCGGGCCCCGCCGACCGAAGCGGGCGGACAATACGCGAAGCCGGATGGCGGTGCAAGACTCGCGCATCGCCTGCCAAATATCCCGCTAAGTCACGGCAAATGCCGGGACAATCGTTCTTGTACCCCTCTAGGCCATCCTTTAGTATCCCCGCACCTTAGGGGGGTTCCGGCAATCCGCGGATTCGCGCCCGTTCGGCTGCCTCGGGCCTGCGCACATCATACGGACTGTTCCATGGCAATCAGTGACAGGTCATTCACGACTCGCGCCACTGCACTCGCTGTCGCCGCCCTGCTTCTGGCCGGCTGCTCGCTCGCCGACGACGCGCTCGGGCCGTCGCTCGACGCGACCGAGCCGACCGGCGCAGAGGGCGAGGCCGCCGCGGCCGAGCCCGGCGGCCCGTCGCTGAGTCCCGAGCGCACGCAGGAGCCGGTCGTCGGCCAGCCCGGCGCCGCGCCGCCGATTCTCGGCACCACGGTGTTCGAGACGCCGGGCGTCACCCCGGGCCAGCCGACCGGCACGGTGGTCGGCCAGAAGGTCGACAGCCTGCGCAGCGACCTGCAGCGCCTGCAGTCCAACCTCGCCCAGCACAACGACCGCCTGCAGACCGAGCGCGCCAGCGCGCGCCAGAGCGCCAACGCCTATCACGGCCTGGTCGCGGCGATGAACTCGCGCCTGCAGGTCGGCACCACGCCGGGCAACCCGGAGCTGGTCGCGCAGTGGAACCAGGCTCAGCAGGAGCTGCAGGCGGTCGGCACCAGCATCGCCGAGCTCAACACCCTGGCCAACGACACATCGGAGACCTCGGCGCTGGCCGCCTTCCTGCTCGAATCGGCGCGCGCTACCTTCGAGCTGCGCGGCGCGGTCGAGGAGGACCACCGCCAGCTCGCCGTGCTCGAGGACGAGGTCGCGCAGACCGTGGTCATCATCGACCGCCTGCTCAACGAGCTGAGCGACGACATCGCGCGCGCGACCAACTACTACTCCTCCGAGCGGCTCAACCTGACCGCCATGCAGGTCGCCATCAACAACGGCGAGTACATCGGCGGCAGCCTGGCCAGCATGGCCTTCGGCGTGCCTCAGCCGCCGCCGCCGGGCGGCGCCGCCGCGAACGTCGGCGCGCGTCCCCCGCTGGTCGTGATCCGCTTCGACCGGCCGACCGTCGACTACGAGCAGGCGCTCTTCACCGCGGTCAGCCAGGCGCTGGAGCGCCGGCCCAACGCCGCCTTCGACGTCGTCGCGGTGGCGCCGGGCGCGGGCAACCCGGCCCAGGTGTCGCTGGAGACCAACAAGGCGCGCCGCAACGCCGAGGCGGTGCTGCGCACCCTGGTCAACATGGGCCTGCCGGCGGACCGCATGTCCCTGGCGGCGACCAGCGACCCCAACGTCCAGGTCAACGAGGTCCACGTCTACGTGCGCTGAGGGCGGCCCGGCGGCGGCCCGGGCCGCGCGAGCGGCACTCATGCTTCGAGACGCGCGCTTTCGCGCGCCCTCGGCATGAGGACATTGGGCAGGCGTCGCTAGCGGCCTCACCCTGAGGAGCCGCCCGCAAGAGCGGCGTCTCGAAGGGCGAGGCCGCGCGAACAGCGCGAGCGGCACTCATGCTTCGAGAGGCGCGCTTTCGCGCGCCCTCGGCATGAGGAGTCGGGCGGGCGTCGAAACGCGGCGCACGGCGGCACTGGCCGGACGGCGCCGGCGACACCATAGTCAGGAGATCGCCAACCGCCATCAGGGAGGCCGGCCATGCCCGCCCGAAGCCTGCTCGTCCTTCTCGCGCTGTCCCTGCTGCCCGCCGCGCCGCTGTCGGCCCAGGCCCAGGACGCCCTGCCCGGCACCGGCGAGCGCCAGGCGATCCGCCAGGTGATCGAGTCCCAGCTCGCCGCCTTCCGACGCGACGACGGCGGCGCCGCCTTCGGCTTCGCCGCGCCCGGCATCCAGCGCAAGTTCGGCACGCCAGCCGTGTTCATGGACATGGTGCGCAGCGGGTATCCCATGGTCTACCGCCCGCGGGCGGTCGAGTTCCGCGACCTGCGCCTGGAGAACGGGCGCCTGATCCAGGACGTCTTCTTCGTCGGCCCGGACGGGCGCGCGGTGCTCGCCCACTACATCATGGAGCGCCAGGATGACGGCCGCTGGCGCATCGCCGGCGTCTATCTCAGTCCGGCGCCCGAGCGCATTTCCTGACGCGCTGCGCGCGGCGGGGCCGCCCGGGCCGCGCAAGCCGCCATCATGCTTCGAGACGCGCGCTTTCGCGCGCCCTCGGCATGAGG
>CAZDBC010000190.1:0-6499 GCA_964503295.1 uncultured Kiloniellaceae bacterium
TATTCATTTGCTGTTCATTCACTAAGTTCGTTCATGAAGGTTCTGATTGCCGACAGTCATTGGCTTGCGCGCAAGGCGCTGAAGACGCTTCTCGCAACGGCGACCGTCCGCGCGGAGGTTCTGGAGGCCGAAGCCCTCGACGAAGCGCTCGAACTGCTCGCCCGGCATGGCAACTGTGACCTTCTGATCCTGGACGACAGCCTGCTGCGTCCTCCTTCGTCGCGCGCGCTCGAGGCCGTGCGGGCGCGAGCGCCTGCGACGCCCCTAATTCTCCTGCTTGATTTTGCGGACAGTGAACTCGCAGGGGAGGCGACAGCATGGGAGGGTGCCCACTGTCTCGACAAGACCAGTTCCGGGGCGGCAATCATGGCCGCGGTCGGGCAGGTCATGGTCGGCCGTCACGACTGTCCGCCTGGCAGTTCCGATCAAGGTGAGGGGTTGCAATCGGTCGCGGCCACCTTCGCCGAGGCAGATGCCGAGGAGATCGCCGGCCTGACCCCGCGGCAGCGGGAGATCCTCGAGCTGCTGGGCGAGGGCGCGACCAATGCGGAGATCGCCGGCCGGCTCGACCTTTCGGTCAACACCGTGCGCGTCCATGTCCACGCCCTGCTGAAGCGCCTCGGCCTCAGGAACCGCACCCAGGCCGTGTTGCTCGCGGCCGGGTATCGCCCGTTAGCGCCCCGGCAGGGCTCGCGCCTCGGCCGTTGAGCGGGTCGGCCGGTCGAGCCGGACGAAAAGCCGGTCAGGATGCCGACTTGACGCCGGCCCGGCAGGGGCTGGCAACCGTGTCGCCAGTGCGGCTATAGCGCCAGACGGTGGCCGGCGGCACGTTGCGCAGGACACGTTTGACCGGACGGGCCGAGAAGCCGTGCGGCTGATCCTTGAACGGCATGCTCGGCCCATAGGTGAACTGGATCAGCGCCCGACCGGGCCGCAGGCATGCGGCGCACTGCGCCAGTATGCGGTCACACAGCTCCTTGGGCATGCTGAGGAATGGAAGGCCGGAAACGATGGCCGCCACGTCCTCGACGCCCTCTGACCTCAGCACGTGAGCGAGCTCCCGGGCGTCGCCGCTGACCACGCGCACCTCCGGGAGACGCTCGCGGAGCAGGCGGGCAAATCCCGGATCGCGCTCGATCACGATGACACGCTGCGGCGCCAGGCCGCGTTCGAGCAGCGCCCGGGTGAACTGTCCGGTGCCGCCACCCAGCTCGATCACGTGACCGGGCAGCGTCGGGTCGACCTCGGCCGCCATGGCGCGTGCCAGAGCCCGGCTGCTCGGCACCACCGCCCCCGTGGTGCGCGGTGCGCGCAACCAAGTACCGAAGAAAGCGAGGGAATCTGCGATCGACTGTCGCTGGTGCCGGCCGCCCGGTCGTTCGGGGGTCTTCACTTGACGATTTCTCCTTCCTGCCGGTCCGGCGCGCCCAACCTCTCGGTGCGAAAATGGGGTGGGGCCCGTGGCGCGACAAGATTAGGGCACGGAGCCGAGTCGGCGGCTGGGAGAAGGCTGTCGTCTCGGCCAGGGGTGGTCCGGTCTGCTTGCCGCGCTTGTCGGGACTGTCCTAGACTGGTGGAAGGTAACGGTCCCTTCGGGGAGTGAGAGGGAACAGGGGTTCAGGTGTCGTCGAGCGGCGCCCAAGCCCCGGCTGCCCCCGCAACTGTGGGCGGCGACGAAGCGCTTTCACGGCGGCCACTGGAGGCTTCGCTGGGTCTCCGGGAAGGCGGAAGGCGCGGATGCCGCGAGCCAGGAGACCTGCCGTTACCCTTTTGCCGTTTTCGAGACCGCCGGGCGGGGCGTACCGGCGGCGTGGCAGCGACCGAGACCCCTGAGGTGCGGTCGGCTCTCCGGCTCGCAAGCGGCGCGGCAGGCAATCTCGGCGAGCGGGAGCGGGCCATGTCCACGTCAGTCGTTCAAGCCGGCGCCCTCCCGGCGCTGACCCTGGTGCTGGGCGGTGCGCGCTCGGGCAAAAGCCGCTATGCGGAGGGCCTGGTCGAATCGTTTGGCGGCGCCCTGGTCTATCTGGCCACCGCCGAGCCAGGCGATGCCGAGATGGCGGCGCGCATCGCGGCTCATCGGTCGCGGCGCGGCGGGCGCTGGCGAACGTTCGAGGAGCCGCTCGATCTGCCCGGCGTATTGGGGCGCACCGATCTGCGCGAAGCCGCGATACTGGTCGACTGTCTGACCCTCTGGCTCGCCAACCTGCTCGGCGCCGCGGCCGATTTCGAACAGGCCGCGGACGATCTCCTGGCCAGCCTTGCCGCGCGGCGCGGGCCGACTGTCCTGGTCTCCAACGAGGTGGGCCTCGGCGTGGTGCCGCTCGGCGCTGACACAAGGGCGTTCGTTGACCGGGCCGGACAGCTGCATCAGCGCATTGCCGCCCGGGCCGACAGGGTCGTCTTGTTGGCCGCCGGCCTGCCGCTCTTCCTCAAGCCGCAAATACAAGGAGCCGCCTGACATGCCGCCGTTCGATCGCGCCTCGTCCGACATGCGCCAAACGGCCGGCCTCGCGCCGAAGGCCGGTAAGATCCCCGCAACGGTGATCACCGGCTTTCTGGGTGCCGGCAAGACGAGCATGATCCGGCATCTGCTGCAGAGCGCCGGTGGGCGCCGGCTGGCGCTGGTGATCAACGAATTCGGCGAGCTCGGCGTCGATGGCGAACTGCTCAAGGGCTGCGGCATCGAGGGCTGCAGCGACGACGACGTGCTGGAACTCTCCAACGGATGCCTCTGCTGTACCGTCGCCGACGACTTCCTGCCGGCGATCGGCAAGCTGCTCGACCGGCCTGATCCGCCCGACCACATCGTCATCGAGACCTCGGGACTCGCCCTGCCCAAGCCGCTGGTCAGGGCCTTCGGCTGGCCGGAGGTGCGCAACCGCGTGACGGTGGACGGCGTGATCGCGGTGATCGACGGTGCCGCAGTGGCGGACGGCCGCTTCGCCGATGATACCGACGCCCTGCAGGCCCAGCGCCTGGCCGACCCGGCGCTCGACCACGACAGCCCGCTCGCCGAGCTGTTCGCGGATCAGCTGGCCTGCGCCGACCTGGTCGTGCTCAACAAGACCGACCTGCTGGAGAAGGGTATTCTGGAGGATGTCTCCCGCCGGATCTCCGCCACGCTCCGTCCCGCCGTGAAGCTGATCGGCGCGCGTCAAGGTGCGGTGGACGCGGATATTCTCCTCGGCCTCGGTGCCGCCGCCGAAGACGACCTGACAGCGCGACCTTCGCACCACGACGGCGAGGAGGATCACGAACACGACGACTTCACCAGCTTCGTGCTCGAGCTCGACGCGGTCGATTCGCCGCAGGCTCTGGCCGCGCGCATCGCGGAAACGGCCGCCCGTTTCGATGTCCTGCGCATCAAGGGCTTTGCGCACGTGCCGGGCCGCGATATGCGCCTGGTGGTGCAGGCCGTTGGCGACCGGGTGGCGTATTTCTTCGACCGCGACTGGCGTCCCGACGAACCGCGCAATACGCGATTGGTTGTGATCGGACTGACCGGTCTCGATCCGGCCGCCGTAGCCGCCACGCTGCGCGGCTGAGCGGCGCCCCCTATGCACCTTTTGCAGGCCCAGCCCGGCTCAGCCGACAGCGGCGAGGCGGTCGACCTTGGCCAGACCCCCGGTGACATCGTGGTGCTTTCGGCTGCCGACAGCGAGCTGGCCTGCCTCGCGCAGGCCCGCGCCGTCCTCGGGCAGGACTTTCCCAGCCTGCGCCTCGCCAACCTGATGCAGCTTGGCCATCCGCTCTCGGTGGACCTCTACTTGGAAAAGGTGGTGGCCAGGGCCCGTCTCGTGGTCGTGCGTCTGCTCGGCGGCGCCGGCTACTGGCCGTACGGGGTGGAGCAGCTTTCCGCCGTCTGCCGGGACGCGGGCATTCCCCTGGCATTGCTGCCCGGCGACGATACGCCCGATCAGGAACTGGCGCGTCTCTCCACGCTCGAGCCGGTTGCGGCCCACCGCCTGTGGCAATACTGCGTGCAGGGCGGCCCGGACAACGCCGCCAACTTCCTGCGCTATGCCGCCGGCCTGCTCGGATGGTCGGTCGACTGGCACGAGCCCCTGCCCCTGCCGCGCGCCGGGCTCTACTGGCCCGGTCTGCGGTGTCCGACCGTCGGGGAGCTGCAGGCGCGCTGGACCGCCGACAGGCCGGTCGCGGCGCTGGTCTTCTACCGCGCGCTGGTGCAGGCAGGGAATCTCGCAGTCGTCGATGCCCTGGTCGAGGCGCTCGCGGCGGCCGGCCTGTCGCCGCTGCCGATCTACGCTGCCAGCCTCAAGGACCCGGTCTGTGCGGCGACGATCGCCGAGATGCTGTCCGCCGCGCCGCCCGGCGTAATCCTGAACGGCACCGGCTTCGCGGTCGGACGCCCCGGGGCCGACCGTCCGGAGACGCCGTTCGACGAGGCCGACTGTCCGGTCCTGCAGGTGATCTTCTCGGGCGGCACGGTGGAGGACTGGCGCAGCGGCATGCACGGACTCTCCGCGCGCGACCTGGCGATGAACGTGGCCCTGCCCGAGGTCGACGGGCGCATCATCACCCGCGCCGTCTCGTTCAAGGGCGAGGCGCGCTGGGACGTGGCGACCGAGAGCCGCATCGTCGAATACAAGCCGGTGCCCGACCGGATCGCCTTCGTCGCCCAACTGGCCGCCGCCTGGGCCGATCTCGCGCGCACGCCGGCGGCCGAGCGCCGGATCGCGCTGCTGCTCGCCAACTACCCCAATCGGGACGGGCGCATCGGCAACGGCGTCGGGCTCGACACGCCGGCCGGTGCACTCGAATTGCTGCGCGCGCTGAAGAATGCCGGCTATGCGGTTGAAGACATGCCGAAAACAGGCGACGAGCTGATCGCCCGCCTCGCCGCCGGCCCGACCAACGACTTGGCCGAACGGGTAGTGCGCGAGGGCGGCGTACGCCTTTCCCTCGCCACCTACAGGCGTCTCTTCGCGAAGTTGCCCGAGGCTGCGCGGGCGGCGGTCACCACCCGTTGGGGCGATCCTGCCGACGATCCCTTCGTGCAGGGGGACGACTTCGTGCTCGCCGCCTTCCGGCTCGGCCGGGTGGTGGTGGGGCTGCAGCCGGCGCGCGGCTACAACGTCGATCCCCAGCGCAGCTACCACGACCCCGATCTGGTCCCGCCGCACGGCTATCTGGCTTTCCACCTCTGGCTGCGCGCGGCGGAGAAGGTCCAGGCGGTCATCCAGATGGGCAAGCACGGCAACCTCGAATGGCTGCCCGGCAAGTCGATCGCCCTGTCGGAGGACTGTTATCCCGAGGTCGCCTTGGGGCCGTTGCCTCATGTCTATCCTTTCATCGTCAACGACCCGGGCGAAGGCAGCCAGGCCAAGCGCCGCGCCCAGGCGGTGATCGTGGATCACCTGACGCCGCCGCTGACCCGGGCCGAGTCCTACGGTCCGCTGGCCGACCTGGAAATGCTGGTCGACGAGTACTACGAGGCGGCCGGTCTCGACAGCCGGCGCTGCGCGCTGCTGCGAGACCAGATCGTCCAGCTCGCGCGTTCGAGCGGCCTCGACCGCGATTGCGGCATCGATCCCGACGAGGACGTCGAGGCCGCGCTCGGCAAGCTCGACAACTATCTCTGCGAGCTCAAGGAACTACAGATTCGCGATGGCCTGCACGTGTTCGGCCGCGCGCCGCAGGGCGGCCTGCTCACCGACCTGCTGGTTGCGCTGGTCCGGGCGCCGCGCGGCGACGGCAAGGGGGGCAACGCCTCGCTGATCCGCGCCTTGGCTGCCGACCTCGGCCTCGAGGGCTTCGATCCTCTCGACTGTACGCCGGCGGAAGCCTGGCGGGGACCGCGGCCGGAGCCGTTGGCGGCGCAGGCCGCGGGACGCTGGCGCAGCGCCGGCGACACGCTGGAGCGACTGGAGGCCCTGGCCAGGGCCCTGGTCGCCGGCGAAAGGCAGCCGGATGCCGACTGGTCCGCGACCCGGGCCGTGTTGGAAGAGGTCGAGGGCCGCTTGCGGCCGGCCGTGCTGGCCTCCGGACCGGCCGAGATCGCGGGCGCTCTCGCCGCGCTCGACGGCCGCTTCGTGGTGCCCGGCCCGTCCGGCGCGCCGAGCCGGGGCCGCCCGGACGTGCTGCCTACCGGCCGCAACTTCTATGCCGTCGATACGCGCAGCGTGCCGACCCCGACCGCCTGGCAACTGGGCTGGAAGTCGGCCTGCCGGCTGCTGGAACGCCACCGGCAGGAACAGGGCGCCTGGCCGCGCGGCCTCGCTCTGAGCGCATGGGGCACCGCCAACATGCGTACCGGCGGTGACGACATCGCGCAGGCGCTGGCCCTGCTCGGCGTACGGCCGCGCTGGGAGACTGCTTCGCACCGGGTCGTCGGCTTCGAGGTACTGCCGGCTTCGGTGCTCGGCCGGCCGAGGATCGACGTCACCCTGCGCATTTCCGGCTTTTTCCGCGATGCCTTCCCGGCGCAGATCGAGCTGTTCGATGCCGCGGTGCGCGCGGTCGCCGGACTTGACGAGCC
>CAZDBC010000191.1:0-6498 GCA_964503295.1 uncultured Kiloniellaceae bacterium
GACTGGATTCCGCTCGCGCTCGGCGGCGTCCGGCCGACCCAGGGCAAGACCTTGGCGGTGATGCAGGTGTCGGGCGGCTCGCAGTCGTTCAACGCGGTCAATCAGCTGCGCATTCTCGGCCGCTGGATGCGCATGGTGACGATCCCCAACCAGTCGTCGGTGCCCAAGGCCTGGAACGAGTTCGACGAAGCCGGCCGGATGACAGCCTCGCCCTTCTATGATCGCGTCGTCGATGTGATGGAAGAGCTGGTCAAGTTCACGCTCCTGCTGCGCGACCGCGCCGACTATCTCGTCGACCGCTACAGCGAGCGCAAGGAAAGCACCGAGGCGCTCTCGCGCCGGGTCAACCAACGGGGGCTGTAAGGGCCGTGGGCACAAACGGGGTCAGGCCCGGCGGGGTCAGGCCCGGCGTCGCGGCCGCCGGAGAGCCGCCGACCGTCGGAACGGACGACGGCTGGTCGCGACCGGGGGCCCGGGCGCTCCCCTTTCTGTGAACCCTACGCCACGGACCGGCCGGCAATGTTATCCACAGGGCGGGCAGCGCCGTCGGCACGGTGTAACCAAAAGCTTCATGGAAATGTGACAGTGGTGTAACGTTACGCCGTTATTCCCCCTCGCGGGATTTCCAAACGATAATCCAGGGAGCTCCACGATGACGTTCTCACGTCGTACCGTCATGAAGGGGGGTGCTGCGCTGGCTGCGGCCCCCTTCATCCTGCGCGCCCATGACGCGCTGTCCTCTTCGGGTCAGGTCAACGTCTTCGCCTGGGGCGACATCGTCGGAGCCCTGCAGGAGAAGATCGGGCCCGAGTTCACGCGCAAGACCGGAATCGCCATCAACTACTCGACCTTCGGTTCCAACGACGAGGCCGAGAACAAGCTGCGCGCGGCCGGCGGTAAGGGTTTCGACCTGGTCTGGCCGTCGATCACCAACATCCCGAACTACACGATCAACGACGTGCTGCAGCCGGTCGACGAAAACCGGATCAAGGTCGACAATCTGGTCGCCTCGATGTGGCGCGATTCGATCAAACTGGGCGCCGCCCATCGCGGCAAGCGCTACGGCATTCCCTACGACTGGGGCACGGAGGCCATCACCTTCGATTCGAGCACCTGGAACGTCTCCGACGACGACGTGTCCTACGGTATGCTCTGGGTGCCGGAGGCCAAGGGCCAGGCTGCCTTCCGCCAGAAGTCGGTGATCATGGGCGTCGGGCTTTATCTCGACGCGATCGGCGAGGTGCCGTCGAACCGCATGCTCGACGTCTACAAGTCGGAGGAGGACGCGCGGCGCGTCTGGGACGCCTGCACCAAGTTCGTGATCGACCGCAAGGAGAACATCGCCGCCTTCTGGAACAACGCGACCGAGGCGACCGCGGCCTTTACCGACGCCGGTGCCACCGTCGGGCAGACCTGGGACACCACCGGCCTGCTGCTCTCGCGCGACAATCCGAAGTATCGCTACCGCATGCCCAAGGAGGGCGGGATCACCTGGATCGACGGCATGGCGATCCCCTCGGGCGCCGAGAACCTCGACCAGACCTACGAGTTCATCAATCACCTGCTGGAGCCGGAGATGGCCGGCGATTTCTCCTCCCGGCTCGGCTACAACACCGTCGTTCGCGGTGCCGCCGAGCACGCGACGGCGGAGTACAAGAAGCAGTTCAACGAGGTCTACAACGAGGACACCCTCGCCAACCTCTGGTGGTGGCAGGCGGATACGCCGTACTTCGCCGCGCTGCGCCAGGAGTACGTGGAGCGGATCACCAACGCCTGATCCGGCAGGCGGGGCGGCGCCGCCCCGCCTGCGCCGGCCCGGGCGCGTCCGCGGGGGCAGCGACGTCCCGGTGAGCGCGGTTCCGGCCGGGCGGGCCAGCGCGGGGATCCGAGGGGGAACCGGCGATGCGGGGCATGGACGTCCGGCTTGAGGACGCGGTCATGCGCTTTGGCGACTTCACTGCCGTCGAGCGCACGACGCTCGACGTCCGCGCCGGCGAGTTCTTCTCGATCCTGGGGCCTTCGGGCTGCGGCAAGACCACGATCCTGCGCATGGTCTCGGGCTTCATCGAGCCGAGCGAGGGCCGTGTGCTGATCGGCGGACAGGACATGGGCGGGCGCGGGCCCAACCAGCGCCCGACCGCCCTGATCTTCCAGAATCTGGCGCTCTTTCCCCTGATGCGGGTATGGGAGAACGTCGCTTTCGGCCTCGAGGCGCGCGGCGTCGATAAGCGCTCCCGGCGCAACCGCGCTTATGAGCTGCTGTCCCTGGTCGGCCTCGAGGGCCAGGAGGACAAGAAGCCGGGCGAGCTGTCCGGCGGCCAGCGGCAGCGGGTTGCCATCGCCCGGGCGCTGGCGGTCGAGCCGGCGGTTCTCCTGCTCGACGAGCCGCTCTCGGCGCTCGATCTCAAGCTGCGCCAGCACATGCGCGCCGAGCTGAAGGCCATTCAGCGCAAGACCGGCGTCACCTTCATCTACATCACCCACGACCAGGGCGAGGCGCTGACCATGTCCGACCGCATCGCAGTCATGCGCGCCGGCGTGGTCGAGCAGGTCGCAGCCGCCGATCAGATCTATGCCGAGCCGGCAACGCCCTTCGTCGCCACCTTCGTCGGCGAGAGCAACGTCTTCGACGGCCATGTCAGCGACGTCGACGCGGCGCACGCGGTGGTCGACACGCCCTTCGGGCGCCTGCGCGGACGCAACCGCCACGGCCTGCAGCCGGGCGAGCGGGCGATGCTCTTCGTGCGGCCGGAATGCACGCGTATCGTCAATGGCGTCGCGCTCGACAATCAGCTGCGCGCGCGCTTCACGCGGCGCGACCTGGAGGGGCCCTACCTGAACCTTTACTTCGACGTCGACGGCCACGAGGTCGTGGTGCACGAATCGAACCGCGCCGACGCCCACGGCAGCCTCGACGGCGAGGCCACCATCGGCTTCAGTGCCGGCGATGCCGCCGTGCTGCGCGCCGGCGACCTGTCGGAGCGCTGACGACTGCCATGCACGCGCTGATTCGCGCCTACGGCAAGGGCCTGGCCAGCCTCTTCATCGTTCTGACTTGTGTCTGGCTGCTCGTGCTCATCGTGCTGCCGCAGGCCTTCATGATCGACCAGTCGCTCTGGTCCAAGGACCGCGACGTCGGACTGTCGGTGCGGATCGACCGGGCCTACAACGAACTGCTGACACTGGAGTACGATCTCGAGGCGGCCGAGGCCGCGGCGCGGCCGGAGTTGGAGCAGAAGATCGCGACGTTGCGCGCCGACATTGCCGACATGGAGGCGCGCGAGAAGGAGCCGGTCAAGACCTACGGTCTGCAGAACTACGGCAAGATGTCGAGCCTGCACTTGGAGATCTTCGTCAAGTCGATCCTCTACGCCCTCGCCGTCACCGCCATCGCGCTGGTCGTCTGCTACCCGCTGGCCTACGTCATCGCCGTTATGGCGACGCCCTATCAGGCGGCCCTGCTGGTGCTCGGGCTGATCGTGCCCTACGCCATCAACGAGCTGCTGCGGGTCTACGCCTGGCTGATGATCCTGGATTACCAGGGCGTCATCAATTCGGCGCTCGCCTGGCTGGGACTGATCTCCTTCGAGGACAGGAGCTGGGTTCCGTTCCTGGAATACTCGGGCGCGGTCTTCGTCGCGCTGATCTACGCCTACGTGCTGTTCATGATCTTTCCCATGTACAACACGCTGCAGACTCTCGACCGCAACCAGATCGAGGCGGCGCGCGATCTCGGCTCCTCGACCTGGCGCACCCACTGGCGGGTCGTGATCCCGCACGCCAAGCCCGGCATCGCGGTCGGCTGCATCATGACCTTCATGCTATCGGTAGGCTCCTACTCCGTGCCGCAGATCATGACCCGCGGCAAGTCGGGCGACTGGTTCAGCCAGCTTATCTACCGCCAGTTCTTCGAGAGCCAGAACTGGAATCTCGGCGCCGCCTATTCCTTCAGCCTGCTTCTGGTGTGCATCGCCTTCATCCTGATCATGCTGAAGCTGTTCAAGGTCGGCGTGCGCGACATCGCCAAGTAGGACGCGGGAGGCACGGGCGACATGGGCACCGGGCGGCGCTGGTCTGACGTAATCCTGAACCTCTACATCATCCTGTTCTTCGTCTATCTCTTCGCGCCGCTCCTGGTCATGTCGCTGGCCGCCTTCAACGCCTACGACTATCCCTCGGTCACCCAGTGGCGCGGCTGGACGCTGAAGTGGTTCGCCGCCCTGGCCGAGGATCAGCGCATCCTGCAGGGCCTGGTCAACTCGGTGATCGTTGCCTGCGGCGTGATCGCCGTTGCCCTGCCGCTCGGCCTGGCCGGTGCCTTCGTGCTGACCCGCTTCGAGAGCCGCTTCAACGGCGCGCTCTATGCGGTCCTGGTTTCGCCCATGCTGACCCCGGGAATCATCCTCGGCATATCGACCCTGATCTTCTGGGGCCGCTTCGACGTGCCGGCGGGGCTTTTCGTCACCGTGCTGGCGCAGGGCACCTTCATAGCCTCCTATGCCATGCTAATGTTCATGGCGCGCCTGCAGCGGCAGGACCGCACGCTGGAGGAGGCGGCGCTCGACCTCGGCGCCAGCAACCTCTTCACCTTCCGCCGCATCACCCTGCCGTTTCTCGCGCCGACCATCTTCACCGCGGCCGTCATCGCCTTTCTGCAGTCGTTCGAGAACTACAACACCACCGTGTTCGCAATCGGCGGCGACTGGACCCTGGTCACCGAGATCGGCTCGCGCTTCCGCTTCGGCCTGTCGCCGGTGATCAACGTGATCGGCGTCATCTTCGTCATCCTGACCGTGATCGCCGCCTGCCTCTATGTGCTGATCCGCCATCGCGAGCAGCAGGCGGTGCGCGCCAAGGCGGTCAAGCCGCTCGTGCAGCCCCGTCCCCAGCCGGCGCCCCGGGTCGCCTGACTGGTCGCCTGAGGGCCCGGATCGAGGGCGTTGCCGACATCCCGCCGCCGCGCCAGTCTGACGCGATGAAGATCGTCTTTCGCTGCCCGCCCGAATGGGCCGAGATGCTGCCGCGCCCGCGCCGGGCGCGCGAGGCCCTGCCCGACTGGCTGCGCGCCATGCCGGGCGAGGCGGCCAGTCCCCTGCTGCCGGGGCCGGTTCGCACCCTCAAGCACTGGCCGCCGCTGATCGACGCAATGGCTGCCGGCTGGCTCATGCCCCTGGCGGCCGATGTCAAGGTCGAGGCGGGTGCCTTCTCGTGGGACTGGGAGCTGCCGCCATCGCGGCTCGAGCGGGCGCCGCGCGCGCCGCTCGGCCTGCATCTCGGTGCCCAGGCGGAAGGCTCGCCCTTCGCCGATCCCGGACGGGTTTTCGTCAAGTTCACCAACTTCTGGACCATGGAGGCGCCGGCCGGCTTCTCGGTGCTGGTCACCCATCCCGCCGGCCGGCCCGATCTGCCGTTCGAGACGCTGACCGGGCTGGTCGACTGCGACCGTTTCGCCCACGGGCTGGTCCATTTCCCGGCGCGCTGGCGCGACCCCGGTTTCGCGGGCGTGCTGCCGGCCGGCACGCCGGTCGCCCAGATCAATCTCGTGCCGCGCGGCGTCGAGGCGGAGTTCGCGACACTCGAGGGACCGGCCGCCGCGGCCTTCGAGGAGACTTTGGCGACGGTCAGCGATCAGCCGGGCGGCTATCGCAAACGTTACCGGGCGCCAGACCGAGGCTGACGGCGAGACGCCCCTCGTCGAGCGGGAACCCGCCCTTGGCGCGGCGCGTGATCGCCTTCAGCAGCTCCGGCGCCAGCGCCGGGTCGGCCCCTCCCAGGCGGCGCAGCAAGGCCTCGGCCTCCGCCCGCTGCCCGGCTTCCAGCAGGGCGCGCGCGCGCAGAAGGTCGTCCTCGTACGTCGCCCGCGCGCCCAACGCGGCCAGCCGCTCGGCCGCCGCGGCCCAGCGGCCGCATCGGAACGCAGCGGTCGTGCCGCCGCGCAGCGCGTCGGCGTCTTGCGGGTCGAGGGCGAGCGCGCGTTCGAAGGCCTCTTCGGCTGCTGCCGGCTGGTCGAGGGCGAGCCGCGCCAGGCCGAGCTCGATCCAGGCGGCGACATAGTCGGGCGCCGCCCGCACGCTGCGCTCCAGCCAGGTGGCCGCCTGGCGCGCTTCGCCGCTGGCGCGCAGGTAGACGCCGAGATTGTATCCGGCCTGCGGCACGAAGGGCGATGTGGCGGCGGCCTGGCGCAGCAGGCGCCCGGCCAGTGCCGTGCGGCCCTCGGAAAGGGCGACGGCGGCGCGCTGCAGCAGGGCGGCGGGCTTGGCGGTCATGAGCCTGTTCGGTGCTTCCCGCTTTGCGTGACGGCGGGCAGTTTAGGGCGCGCCCGGGATGCGGCGCCAGCGCGGCGTGATGGGCGATGCTGCTGGTCAGGCCGCCCGGTAGGCACTATCGCTGCTCGAGCGCGCGGCCAGCGCGCGAAGAGGGAGAAGAAAGCATGACGAAAGCGGTGTTGTACTGGGGAGAGATCCAGCCGAACGCCGGCGCGGGCAGCGTCCTGCGCCG
>CAZDBC010000192.1:0-6440 GCA_964503295.1 uncultured Kiloniellaceae bacterium
GCCGAGTGGCGGGGTTTCGTCGACCTGCCCCCCGACCCGACCCCGACCCTGCTCCAGCTCGACATCGCCGGCGCGCTGGAGGTCGGCCTGATCGCCGTCATCTTCACTTTCTTGTTCGTCGACCTGTTCGATACCGCAGGCACCCTGGTCGGCGTCTCCCTGCGGGCCGGACTGCTCGACGAGCAGGGCCGGCTGCCACGGCTCAAGAAGGCGCTGCTGGCCGACAGCACGGCAACGGTCGCCGGCTCCCTGCTCGGCACGTCGACCACGACCAGCTACATCGAATCGGCCTCGGGCATAAAGGCCGGCGGCCGCAGTGGCCTGACGGCCGTCGTCGTTGCCGTTCTGTTCCTGCTGTGCCTCTTCTTCGCGCCCCTGGCCCAGACCGTGCCGGGCTTTGCCACTGCCCCGGCCCTCTTGTTCGTCGCCTGCCTGATGGCGCGCGGGCTGGTCGAAGTCGACTGGGACGACGCGACCGATTATGCCCCCGCCGTGGTCACGGCGCTCGGCATGCCCTTCGCCTTCTCGATCGCGGACGGTATCGGCCTTGGTTTCATTACCTATATTCTGGTCAAAGCGGCCAGCGGTCGCTTCCAGGCCTGTACGCCGGCCGTGCTGGCCATCGCCGCCCTGTTCGCGATCAAGTTCGCCATCGGTTGAGTCGGCCGCGAAAAGGGGATGACGGCGCACGACTTTTGCACTAAAAACACCGGGCTAAGATGCCAGTCAATGGCACGGCCCGAGTTTAGGGTGGAAACAACGAGTTCTCCGGCTCAACCAGGGGAACCGTAAGGAACTAACGCCTCCCGGGAGGCGACTCAACGGCACACAGGGCCCGCAAGGTAAGCTCGGAGAGCTTGCCTTATTTTTTGCCTTCAGCCCGGTTCGTAGAGTTCGGCCGGCGCATCCATCCAGGGCGGGCGCGACTCCAGGATGCGGGTATAGACCGGACAGTCCGACCGATGGGCACCGGGCAGATAGCCGGTGCTCATCAGGAATTCGCCGACGATCTCGCCCCCCATGAACTTGAATTGGCGGCGGAACAGCTTGACCCAATCGGGCTTGGCCAAAGGATGCTGCTCCGCCAGCCAGGCGGCGAAGGTTCCGTGCTCGGCGCGCAGTGCGGCGAGCCGACGGGCGTTCTCGATCACGGCATCGATCTTGAGCCGGTTGCGGATGATCCCGGCATCGCCCAGCAGGCGGGCACGGTCCCTGTCGTCGAAGCGCGCGACCCGCCCGAGGTCGTAATTGGCGAAGGCGCTGCGAAAAGCCTCCCGCTTGCGCAGCATCAGTTCCCACGACAGACCCGCCTGATTGATCTCCAGGACCAGCCGTTCGAACAGGATGCGGTCGTCGGAGACCGGAAAGCCGTATTCCAGGTCGTGATAGGGCCCGTGTAGCGGGTGGCCCGGCGCTGCCTCGCAGTAGTCCGTCACGACCCCTCAGCCCCCGCGTCCGAGCTGCCGGAAACTGATCAGGTCGCCGGTGATCACCAGATAGGCCGCCAGCCAGACGACCGCCGAAATGACCGTGGTGATCAGCGCCTTCTTCCACAACCTGGGATTGTCCGGCGCGCTCGGCGCATGGCCCGGCTCGGGACTGTCGGGTGGCCGCACGCCCCAGGGCAGCACCATGAAAACGACCAGCCACCAGATGATGACGTAGAGCAGAATTCCGGTGAACCAGTTCATCGCGTCCTCGCCGCCCTCGTCTGCTCCTTGCAGGAGGGCGCGCTCAGGCCTGTTCGAGCTCGACTAGCGTGCCGCAGAGATCCTTGGGATGCAGGAACAACACCGGCTTGCCGTGGGCGCCGATCTTGGGCTCGCCATCGCCGAGGACCCGCAGGCCCTGGTCCCGGAGCTGATCGCGTGCGGCCCGGATGTCGTCCACCTCGTAACAGACGTGATGGATGCCGCCGCTTGGGTTGCGGTCCAGAAAGGCCTGAATGGGCGACGCGTCGCCCAGGGGATGCAGCAGTTCGATCTTGGTGTTGGGCAACTCGACGAAGACCACGGTGACGCCATGGTCGGGCTCGTCCCGAGGGGCCGAGACCTTGGCGCCAAGGGCATCGCGGTAGGTTGCGCTGGCCGCGGCCAGGTCGGGCACGGCGATGGCGACATGATTGAGACGACCGATCACTGAACACTTCCTTCCTGCAGCGGGCCGCCCGGTCAGATCGGCACGCGGATAAGGTGGACGTCCGTCACCGGCCGCTTGCCAAACCTGCGGTTGAAGGCCCGCCGCACGGCCCGTCGGGCGGCTTCCTTGACTGTTGCATCGTCAAAGCGCTCCGCCTTGCCGAGCCGTGACAGGGCCGCCCGCAGGTCCGCCACCGTCGCCTCCAGTTCCACCTGCTCGCTCTCGGGTTCGAGGATCCCGCGAACGGTGAGCAGCGGTTCGCCCACGAACATGCCATGCTGGTCCATCAGCAGCGTGGCCACGGCCGAGCCGTTATAGCTCATCTGGCGACGCGCCCGGAAGACATCGCTGGAAACGTCGAGCAGCCGCCCGCCTTCGAGCGCCAGCCGGCCGGTCTCGACATGATCGACGATGCCGGCCGGCCCCGGCGCGAGCCGGACGACGGCGCCATTCTCGGCCACCACCTGCTGGGGCACCTGGCATTCCCTGGCGAGTCGCGCGTGTTCGTGGAGATGCCTGGCCTCGCCGTGAACAGGGACAGCAACCTGCGGCCGGACCCACTGGTACATGCGCGCCAGTTCGTCGCGATGGGGGTGACCGGAGACGTGGATCGACTCCTCGTCCTCGGTAATCAGCTCCAGCCCCAGCCGCACCAGGCGGTTCTGAAGGTCGAAGATGGCGCTCTCGTTGCCCGGAATGACCTTCGACGAGAAGATCACTGCGTCGCCCGGCTCGAGCGCCACGTTCGGGTGCTCCTTGTCGGCGATCCGCGACAAGGCGGACCGGGGCTCGCCCTGCGATCCGGTGCAGAGCAGCAGCACCTCGCCACGCGGCAGATAGTCGATGTCTTCCTCGGCGACGAACGGCGGCGCGTCGGCGAGATAACCGCACGCGCGAGCCGCCTCGACGATGCGCCGCATCGAGCGGCCGACGAGCGCGACCCGGCGGCCGTGCGCCTGGGCAACCTTGATCACGCTGTCGAGACGCGCCACGTTGCTCGCAAAGCAGGCAACCGCCACCCGCTCCTTCAAAGTGCCCACAAGTTCCATCAGGCGCTCGCGCACCTCGGCTTCCGAGCCGGCCTCACCTTCCTCGAGCACGTTCGTCGAGTCGCAGATCATCGCCGTGACGCCCTGCGCGCCGAGCGCAACCAGGGCAGACTCGTCGTAGTCCCGGCCGATCAGAGGCGTCGGATCGAGCTTCCAGTCGCCTGTGTGCAAGACGCTGCCGGCCGGAGTCCGGATGACGACGCCGTTCGGCTCCGGGATCGAATGGGTGAGATCGATCAGTTCGATGTCGAAGGGGCCGATCGCGAGCCGGCTCGAAAGGCCGATCTCGGTGATCTCCACCTGCTCGGCGAGGCCCGCCTCCTCCAGCTTGTCGCGCACCAGCTTGGCCGTGAACGGCGTGGCGTAGATCGGACAGCGCAGCTCGGGCCAGATGTGCGGCACGGCACCAATGTGATCCTCGTGCCCGTGCGTCAAAAGCAAGCCGGCCAGCCGCCCCCTGTTCTCGGAAATGAAGGTTGGATCGGCCATGAGGAGATCCACTCCGGGCAGGCTCGTGCCCGCGAAGCCGATGCCCAGGTCGATCATCAGCCAGCGGCCGTCGTGACCGTAGAGATAGAGGTTCATGCCGATCTCGCCGCTGCCGCCGAGCGGCAGGAACAGCAATTCGTCGGCACCCGGCACGCGCGTCATGGCGCGGCGCCCGCGTTGCGACCGCGGTTCCGTTCGTAGAGCTGGCGCAGACCCCGCAGCGTCAGGTCCGGATCGACCTGTTCGAGCCGGTCGGTCGCCTCGGCGAAGACCGACGCCAGCCCGCCGGTCGCCACCACCTGCATCGGCCGCCCGTATTCGGCCTTGATGCGATCGATCAGCCCCTCGATCAGGCCGACATAACCCCAGAAGATGCCCGATTCCATGGCGGGCACGGTGGCGCTGCCGATGATTCTGGCGGTTCGACGGACGCCGACGCGCGGCAGCTTCGCCGCCGCCATGGCCAGGGCATCGATCGAGAGATTGATGCCGGGCGCGATGACCCCGCCTTCATAGCTGCCGGTCGAGCCGACCACGTCGAAGGTGGTCGCCGTGCCAAAGTCAACCACGATAAGCGGACCGTCGTAACGAAGATGGGCGGCGACCGCGTTGACCAGGCGATCCTCGCCGACCTGGTCCGGCCGCTCGATCGCAATTTCGATCCCCAGGTCGACGCTTGGTTCGCCGACGACAAGCGGCGTGCAGCGGAAGTACTTCTCGCAGAGGGTCGTGAGGTTGTAGCGGGCCATCGGCACCACGTTGGCGATGATGGCGCCGGTGATGTCGGCCGGCACCATCGATTCCAGCGCCATGAGCTGGGTAAGCCAGACCGCGTACTCGTCCGCGGTGCGCTTGACGTCGCTCGCCGCGCGCCAGGAACCGCGCAAGCACTCGCCCTCGTAGACCGCGAAGACGACATTGGTGTTGCCGGAATCGATGGCAAGCAGCATCGGGCGCGCCTAGGCGAGCGGAAAGACTTCGCCGGCGGGAATGCGCCGCCGGGCACCCGAGGGCATGTCGAGCAGCAGGGCGCCGTCCGCGTCGAGGTCCGCGAAAACGCCGCGCAAACTCTCCTGAGCAAGCCGCACCTCGATCTCCTGACCGCGCCGCTCGGCATGCCGCAGCCAAGCGCTGCGCAGCGGTTCGAATCCGTCGTCGAGCCAGCGGTTGACCCAGGACAGGAAATGGCGGGCGAAGGCCTCCAGGAGCACGACCTCCGTCACCCCCCTCGCGCCTTCGAAGTGAAGGTCAGTGGTGGGATAGACGGTTTCGGACTGTTCGGGATGGCTGACCACGTTCACCCCCACGCCGATCACCAGCCACTCCAAGGCGCCGCTAGGAGCGCTGCGGCTCTCGAGCAGGATGCCTGCGCCCTTGCGGCCATTGAAGAGAACGTCGTTGGGCCATTTGTAGGTAACCTCCAGGAGCGGGGGTGCGACGCTGCCGACTGCGTCGCCGACCGCCAGCGCCGCCGCGAAACCGAGCTGTGCCGCCGCCGCCAGCCGGCACTCCGGCCGCGCGATCACGGAAAGATAGAGGTTGCCCGGCGGCGAGCGCCACTGCCGGCCGCGCCGCCCACGCCCGCCCGTCTGTCCCCGGGCCCAGATAAGGGTACCGTCCTCGGCGCCCGCTTCCGCGAGTCTGTGCGCCTCCTCGTTGGTGCTGGCGACGCTGTCCAGGCTGATCAGCCGGTAGGCTGGTGCCAGCTGTGGCAGCGCGCGCTCGGCGGCCGGCTCGTTCATCCGTTAAAGATCGAAACGGCGGCCGCAGCTGCACCGTCGACGATCGGCCCTGGCACGAGGAGGAACAGCACCATGATGGCGCTCGTGCCAGCCAGGATAACCGACATCTCACGCCCGATCGGCCGGTCGAAGGCTTCCTCGGGCTCGTCGAAGTACATCAGCTTGACGATCCGAAGGTAATAGAAGGCGGCCACCACCGACGACAGGACGCCGACCACGGCCAGACCATAGAGCTGGGCATTGATCGCCGCCATAAAGACGTAGAACTTGCCGAAGAAACCGGCGAGCGGGGGAATGCCGGCCATGGAGAACATGAAGATCGCGAGAGCCAGCGCCATCAGCGGGTTCGTCTTGCTCAGACCTTTCACGTCCTCGATGCCCTCGACCATGCGTTCCTTCTGGCGCATGCACAGGATAACGGCGAAGGTGCCGACGTTCATGAAGACGTAAATCGCCAGATAGATGGCGAGCCCACGCACGCCCTCCTCCGTCCCGGCGGCAAGGCCGATCAGCGCGTAGCCGATGTGGCCAATCGAGCTGTAGGCCATCAGGCGCTTTATGTTGCTTTGGTTGATCGCTGCCAGGGCGCCGAGGATCATCGAGGCCAGGGAAACGAACACGACGATCTGCTGCCACTGGTCGATAAGGGCCTCGAAGGGGCCCATCAGGAGCCGGACGAAGACCGCCATGGCGGCGATCTTGGGGGCGGTGGCGAAGAACGCGGTGACCGGCGTCGGTGCGCCTTCGTAGACGTCCGGCGTCCACATGTGGAACGGCACGGCGGACACCTTGAAGGCGAGACCGGCGGCGACGAAGACCAGCCCGACAACCACGCCGATGCCCGGCAGCTCGCCGCGCGCGGCCATCGCTGCGAAGTAGTCACCGAGCGCATCGAACGCGGTGGTCCCGGTAAAGCCGTAGACCAGCGAAGCGCCATAGAGCAGCATGCCCGAGGACAGCGCGCCCAGGACGAAGTACTTCAGGCCGGCCTCGGAAGAGCGCAGGGTGTCGCGGCGAAAAG
>CAZDBC010000193.1:0-2251 GCA_964503295.1 uncultured Kiloniellaceae bacterium
CGGCGCGACGCTCCAGGGCATCGGCGGGGTGCGCCGCCCCGGCATCGTGCACCGCCTCGACAAGGGCACCAGCGGGGTCATGGTCGTCGCCAAGCGCGAGTCCGCCCATCAGGGACTGGTCGCGCAGTTCGCCGCGCGGACCATCGAGCGCAGCTACCTGGCGCTGGTCTGGGGCTGTCCGAGCCCGGCGCGCGGCGAGATCGACGCGCCGATCGGCCGCAGCCCGCGCAACCGCCAGCGCATGGCGGTCGTTGCCCGCGGCCGCCCCTCGGTGACCCGCTACCGCGTTCTGCGCAGCTTTCTCGGCGGCACGGTCAGCCTGGTCGAATGCCGGCTCCTGACCGGCCGGACGCACCAGATTCGCGTCCACATGACCGCAAGCGGCCATCCGCTGCTCGGCGATCCGGTCTACGGCCGCGCGACGCGCGAGCGGCTGGCCGCCCTGCCCCCGCCAGCGCGCGGCGCCCTGGCCCGACTCGGCCGCCAGGCGCTGCACGCCCGGAGCCTGGGATTCCGGCATCCGCAAAGCGGCGCGCCGCTCAACTTTGAGACCGATATTCCTCGTGATATGAGAGAGTTATTGAATTCTTTGGAATAATACCAATATCATGTCTACGTGATATTCACGCTTCGGGGGCAGGCTGCATTGAAGCTGCAACAGGTCCCTGCTAGTGAGGGCCCGCTTCCGAAAGGCTGCGGGAACTCACTCTAAGATCCGCGCGTTTGCCCTCTATCGTGCAGGGGGCGGCGCGTGGCCGGACGCCACGGCGTCGTTATGGGAGTAAGACATCGACATGGCATCACCGAAGGTTCCTGTTCTGGTCGCCGAGGGCAATCTCTCGAGCTACCTGCAAGAGATCCGCAAGTTTCCGATGCTGCAGCCGGACGAAGAGTACATGCTCGCCAAGCGCTGGCGCGAGCACGACGACTCGGAGGCCGCACACAAGCTGGTGACCAGCCATCTGCGCCTGGTCGCAAAGATCGCCATGGGCTACCGCGGCTATGGCCTGCCCCTCTCTGAGCTGATTTCGGAGGGGAACGTCGGCATGATGCAGGCGGTCAAGCGCTTCGACCCCGACCGCGGCTTCCGGCTGGCGACCTATGCCATGTGGTGGATCCGGGCCGCGATCCAGGAGTACATCCTGCACTCCTGGTCGCTGGTCAAGATGGGCACCACGGCCTCGCAGAAGAAACTGTTCTTCAACCTGCGCAAGCTGAAAGGTCAGTTGCAGGCGATCGACGAAGGCGACATGCATCCGGACAACGTCAAGAAGATCGCCGAGCGTCTCGACGTGCCCGAGGCCGACGTTGTCAGCATGAACCGCCGTCTCGCCGCGCCCGACCACTCGCTGAACGCCCCGCTGCGCATCGATGGCGACGGCGAATGGCAGGACTGGCTGGTGGACGAGGAGGAGAACCAGGAAACCCGCTTCGCGGAGTCCGAGGAGCTCGGCAAGCGCCGGCAACTGTTGGCCGCCGCCATGCAGACGCTCAACGACCGCGAGCGCCATATCCTCCAGGAACGGCGCCTGAAGGACGAGCCGACCACGCTCGAGGACCTGTCCCAGGAGTACGGCATCAGCCGCGAGCGGGTGCGTCAGATCGAGGTGCGCGCGTTCGAGAAGCTGCAAAGGGCGATCCGCAACGCCGCCATCGAGGAACGCCTGGCCGGCGGCTGAGCCGCCTGCTGAAGTCAGCGCGCAGTGAGCGCACCGCGCCGGGCGGAGCGTCGCCCGCCGGATTGCGGATGCAGCGCGCGCCGTCACCCTCTATAAGGCCGGGGTCAGAGGACAGGGCACGCCACGGCCGGCATGGAACAACCCTCTTCACCGGAAACGGCGCAAGTATCATCGCAAGCACCCGATCGCCGGGTCCAGGCGGGGTCCGCGTCCGACCATGGAATCGCGGCCGTCTGGTGGCTCTGGCTGCCGATCGCGACGGCCGTGCTGCTCGCGCTCGCCGCGCGCTTCCCCGACTTCTACAGGCGCTTCATGGTCGGCGAATTGGGGGTCGTCGAAAGCCTGCAGGAGATCCTGCTTCTGGCTGCGCTCGTCGTCGCCCTGTCGATCCTGCGCCGGCCGGGCGTGTATGCCCCGCGCCTCTTCCGCGCCTGGGCGGCGCTCGCGGCGCTGGCCTGTTTCTATGTCGCCGGCGAGGAGGCGAGCTGGGGCCAGCACTATTTCGGCTGGCTCACCCCGGAGACTTGGCAGGCCGTCAACGACCAGGGCGAGACCAATCTGCACAACATCAG
>CAZDBC010000193.1:2261-6415 GCA_964503295.1 uncultured Kiloniellaceae bacterium
CTCCTGGTTCGACCAGAAGCCGCGCCTGCTGCTCGAGCTCGGCGTCGTGATCGGCGGCATCGTGGCGCCGCTCGCGGCACGACGCGTTGCCGCCTTGCGCCGCGCGCCCCTCGCCCTGCTGGTGCCCTCGATGATCTGCCTGCCGACGGCCGTGATCGCGGAGTTCGTGCGCCTGTCGGAACGCGTGATGATGCCGATCGACCCGACGCTCTACCTCTTCCATCGCCCGAGCGAGGTGCAGGAGCTCTTCTTTTACGCCTTCGTGCTGCTTTATCTGGTGCTGCTGCACCGGCGCGCGCGCCGGGGCCGGGGCGCCGGCGCGGGCATAGGAGCCTGACCCGGGCGCGGTCTCAAGACGCCTCCGCCGCGGCCTCCTGCTCGGCTGGCGGCTCCGCCGGTGGCGCATCGCTCGCCGCTGCAGGGGCCGGCGCATCGCCGGCGACCTCAGGCCCCCAGCGCTCGATCAGCTCGTTCTGCTGCGCCTCCAGCTTGCGCAGTCGGCGGCTGCTCGTCGCTTCGAAGTAGCTGGTCATGAGGGCGGGCATCAACAGATAGACGGTCCAGACGAGGCCGCCGCCGCCGACCGCCAGGGTCCAGTACCAGCCGTCGGCCAGCACCTCCCCGGCACGCGCGAAACTTTGGCCCTGGGCCCAGAGGGCGGCCAGCGCCGGCAGCGCCCCGGTCAGGTTGAGCATGGCGGTGGCCATGGTCAGCCGCTTGCCGTCGCTGCGGTCGACCATCAGGGCGAGAAGCGTCGGCAGGCCGAGGAAGGCGAGCACCATACAGGTCGGCAGCAGCAGACCGAGAAACGGCAGCAGGAGGGCGAGCAACCCGGCCTTGAGCCCGCGTCGGCCGGTCGCAGCTTTCGCCCGCGCGCCTTTGGCCGGCGCCGGCGGGGCCGCCGGGCGAGCGGGCTTGCGAGCGACGAGGGCCTGCTTCGACATCGAAAACCGCCTAGCCCAGGGTGGTGAGGCTGAAGAGCAGAAGACCCAGCCCGGAGAGCATTGCCGATGCGACGACGGCGCCCTGGCCGCTGGCCCGATGGACGTTGGCCGGCTCTGTCAGGCCGCCGCCCTTGAGCCAGGCGATTTCCTGGGCGAGCTGGAAATAACGCGCCCGGGCGTTGCGGAAGCCGATGGCGTCCTGCCCGCGCGCCGCCGGGTTGTCGAGCAGTACGAGCAGGTCGCGCAGCTGGCCCCGTCCGGCGGCCTCGGTCATGGCGGCGAGCAACTGCGACCGGTAGCGGCGATTGTGATATCTTTCGATCGTCGGCTTCAGGTAGTCGACCAGCCAGGCGGCGAGCGCGGGTGCCGCGCCGCGCCGACAGTTGCGCTGCACGTCGGCCAGAAGACGCAGCACCCCGAGGCGATAAAGCGGCGAACCGGGCGGATCCGCGAGTTCGATCAGCGCCTGGTCCGGCGCCGGGCGGAGTTGCGCCGCGCAGAAGGCCGCAACGTGGGCGTCGATGGGCGAGGTCTGGAGCTGGTTGTCGCGCGCCTTGCGCTCGAAGGCGTGCAACAGCTCCTCGGGATTCCCGACGCAGTCCTTGGCCAACAGCGGACTGAGACAGGGCCAGCCCGGATTGAGATCGTAGAGCAGGCGCTCCGGCCCGAATCCCGGCTTGGCCTTGGCCAGATGGCTGTTGGCCTGCTCATAGAGCTTCTTGAGCGGCGCGAATTCCGGCCGCGTGCGCTCCTGGGCCATCATCCAGTGCTGCGGCAGGCGCCGCTCGATCGTCTCGACGATCTGCTGGCGCTTCTCCGGGTCGTGGAAGTTGGCCGCCAGGAGGTAGGGCAGCCCGTCGATGCGCGCCGCAACGTCGCGGTAGCGGATTGGCGCCGGCGGGTCGAGCGCGATCAGGACCCGGGCCAGGCTGCTGTCGGCGGTCGCCCGGTCGCTGTGAGTCAGCCCCGCGCCATGCAGCGTCTTGGCGACGATGTCGGCCTGACTCTCGGCGTTCAGGCTGCGCCGAATCCACTGCTCGATATTGCCCTCGGCGAGAACGGCGATCGCCTCGGACCAGTTCTCGCTCATCGCCAGCGCCAGAGTGCGGGCGTTCCAGTGATCGGTCTCGTCGAACCTGAAGGCGCGCGCCGCGCGGGCCGGCAGCATCGGCTGCTTCGGGGTCAGGTACTGTCCGCTCAGCCAGTTGGCGAGGTTCTCCACGCCCCAGCGCGCGCTCGCGGCATCGCACAACAGGCCGCGCAACGGCTCCATCATGGAGAGCGGAATGCGGCTGTGGTCGGCCAATGCACCATAGGAGCCGACGGCGATCTTGCGTTCGATGATCTCGCGCGTGCTGACCCCGACCAGCGGCTCACGCCCGAGCAGGAGGGCGATCATCACGACGCCGAGCGCATAGAGGTCGTCCGACGGAGCACCGCCGCCCCGCCCCAACGGGTCCGCCATGGCCCCATTTATGGTCTCGTAGATGGCCGGCTGGTCGCGGCCCGGAATGCCGCTGACACATTCGCCCAGGATCACGGAGTCGCGGGCGCTGTCGGCGAAATAGAGGTTGTCGAGACGGATCGCGCGATGCGTCACCATGCGCGCCGCCGCCTCGCGGAAGAAGGGCAGCAGCGGCCGCAGAAGCTGGTTGGCGACGCGGTCCTCGGACCAGGGTGCGAGTCCGTTCTCTCCGCGCTCGACAAGGCGCGGCCCGCGCGGCGCGCGGAACGCGATGGCCGCGCGGCGCTCGCCGGTCTCGGGCCAGTCGATCACCTCGTGGGCGACCGGTGCCAGCAGCGGCGGGCGGTTCATCCGCATCAGGGCGGGAATGATTCCTGTGCGCGGGCGATGCAGCGGCGGGCAGACCAGCGCGAAATAGCCGGCATCGGCGCCGTCAGCCAGGCGCGCCTCGTAGGCCGTCGCGCCGGGCGAGTCGAGCTCGGGCAGGGGGCGCGCGGCGTTGACCACGAAGCGATCGCCGAGCGGGATGCGTGTGGCGTCGCCGGAAGCCGGCGCATGCCGTTCCACCATGGACTCCTGCCTTGAGCTACTGCCGCACGACCCAGCGGTCGCGCAGGGACCGGCAGTAGAGCGCGGGGGCGACAAAGATTCCGTTAACCCAATGCCCGGGCCAGGCCACGACGGCCGACGCCCCGTCAGTCCGCGAAAGGGTCGCGCACCAGGACGGTGTCCTCGCGTTCCGGGCTGGTCGAGAGCAGGGCCACCGGCACCTCGATCAGTTCCTCGAGGCGCCGGATGTACTTGACCGCCGTGGCCGGCAGGTCGGCCCAGGAGCGGGCGCCCCGGGTCGAGCCGGACCAGCCGTCCATGGTCTCGTAGACCGGACGGACACGGGCCTGCAGGGAAGGCCGCGCCGGCAGGTGGTCGTAGCGCGCGCCCTCTACCTCGTAGCCGACGCAGACCTGCAGCCGCTCGAGGCCGTCGAGCACGTCGAGCTTGGTCAGGGCGATGCCGTGGATACCGCCGATCTTGGCCGCCTGGCGCACCAGCACGGCATCGAACCAGCCGCAGCGTCGGCGCCGGCCGGTCACGGTGCCGAACTCGTGGCCGCGCTCGCCCAGCCGGGCGCCGATGTCGTCGTGCAGCTCGGTCGGAAAGGGGCCGCTGCCGACCCTCGTCGTATAAGCCTTGGTGATGCCGAGAACGTAATCGATCGAGGCCGGGCCGCTGCCCGAGCCGGCCGCCGCCTGCCCGGCGACCGTATTGGACGAGGTGACGAAGGGGTAGGTGCCATGATCGACGTCGAGCATGGCGCCCTGCGCGCCCTCGAAGAGGATGCGCTGACCGGCGCGCCGCGCCCGGTCGAGGCAGCGCCAGACGCAGTCGGCGAAGGGCAGGATGTGCGGCGCGACCTGGCACAAGGCCGCGATGATCTCGTCGCGGCCGAACTCCGGCTGGCCGAGCCCGCGCAGCAGGGCATTATTGTGCAGCAGCAGGGCGTCGAGCCTGGCTTCGAGCAGCTCCGGTTCGGCCAGGTCGCACAGGCGTACCGCGCGGCGCCCCACCTTGTCCTCGTAGGCCGGCCCGATGCCGCGCCCGGTGGTGCCGATCTTGCCGGCGCCGGGCGCGGCCTCGCGCGCCCGGTCGACGGCCCCGTGCGGTGGCAGAATGAGGGCAGCGTTGTCGGCCACCTTCAGCGTGTCCGGCGTCACCGCCACGCCCTGGCCGCGCAGCCGCTCGATCTC
>CAZDBC010000194.1:0-6399 GCA_964503295.1 uncultured Kiloniellaceae bacterium
GCGTCTCGCCGATCTCGTCGAGCATCTTGATGGCGACGGCCGTGCTCGACAGCGCGAGCACGAACCCGAGCACCACGACCAGCGCGGTCGGCCAGTCGAACAGCCAGCCCATTGCGGTGCTGGCGCCAAGGCCGATCGCGATCTGCATGGCGGTGGTCACCAAAGCCACTTTCCAGACCTCACGGATGCTGCTGATCGAAAGCTCCATGCCGATCAGGAACAGCAGCATGAGGACACCGAGCTCGGCCAGGAGCTGCACCATCTCGCGGTTTTCCACGGCACCGACACCGCTCGGGCCGAGCACGGCGCCAGCCAGGATGTAGCCCATCACGGCCGGCTGGCGCAGGGCGCGCATCAGCAGACCGCAGCCGAGCGCAGCCAGGACGACCACGGCAAGGCCTGTCAGACTGTGGGCATGACCTTCCATTCTCGGGGTTTTGCGCGGCCTGCTGAAGTTTAGCGAATCTCGTGCGAAGTCTCGCACAGAACGCATAACCTTTGGGTAAATTCAGGCAACACCGGGGCACTGCGAGTTGCCACTTCCGCTGCCGCGTGTTGCGCTATGGGGCGACCGCACCGTGGGGCCCGCACACCCGGGAAAATCCTGGGCGCTTTGACAGTGGAATGTTGGACGGAGGCGAAGCGATGGCGATGATCGACTGGCATGCCGCGCGCAGTGCCGGCCAGGCGGTCCTGCTGGACCGTGTGCCGGAACGCGAGAGCGCGATCGACCTGGTCGCGCTGCGCGGCTATCGCCAGCAGCGCCTGCGCGCCGAGATGGCGGGTCGCGATATCGCCGCCTGCGTCCTGCTCGACCCGGTCAACATCCGCTACGCTTCCGGCGCGCGCAACATGCAGGTCTTTCACGCCCGCAATCCGGCGCGCTATCTGGTGATTCCGGTCGAAGGGCCGGTCGTCCTCTTCGAATTCGCCGGGTGCCATCATCTGGCGGACGGGCTCGAGACCATCCAGGAGGTGCGGCCCGCGACCACCGCCTCCTTCTGCGCCGCCGGGCCGGAGATCGCGGCGCGCGAGCGCAGGTGGGCGCGCCAGACCGCCGAGTTGCTGCGCGAGCTCTGTCCGCGTGGTTCGCGCATCGGCCTGGAGCGGGTCAATGCCGGCGCGGCGCTGGCCCTGGCCGCCGAAGGCTTCACGCTGGTCGACGCGCAGGAGCCGGTCGAGCGCGCCCGCGCGATCAAGGGTAGCGAGGAAGTCGCCTGCATCCGGGCCTCGGTCGCGGCGGTCGAGGCCGCGGTGGCAGGGATGCGGGCGGTCTTGCGGCCCGGCCTCAGCGAGAACGAGCTCTGGTCCGTTCTGCACCAAGGGGTGATCGCCCAGGACGCGGACTATGTGGAAACACGGCTGCTTAACTCGGGACCGCGCACCAATCCCTGGTTCCAGGAGGCGGGTCCGCGCGTCATTCGGGCCGGCGAACTGGTCGCACTCGATACGGACGTGGTCGGCTGTCACGGCTACTACTGCGACTTCTCGCGCACCTTTCACAGCGGCGGCGGCCGCCCGAGCGGCAAGCAGCGCAGCCTCTATGCGACCGCGCGCGAGCAGGTCGAGCACAACCTGGGCATCATTCGTCCGGGCATGACCTTCCGCGACTATGCCGAGCGGGCCTGGAGCATTCCCGAGCGCTATTTCGCCAACCGCTACTTTCTCTCGGCGCACGGCTGCGGCATGACCGGCGAGTACCCCTATCTCTACCACCGCGCCGACTTCGAGGCCGCCGGCTATGACGGCGTCATCGAGCCGGGCATGACGCTCTGCGTCGAATCCTTCATCGGCGAGGAAGGCGGCCCCGAAGGCGTCAAGCTGGAACAGCAGGTGCTGGTGACGGAGACGGGTGTCGAGCCGCTGTCCCGCTTCCCTTTCGAGGCCGCGCTGTCCTGACGGGCTGGCGCCTAAAACAGTGAAAGTTGACCCGCGGCCGCAGTGGCCGCAGCCTGCCGGGCGGCGCCGCTCGGCGGGCTGAAGCGGCTGCAGTCGAGCGCCCAGTCGTTGCGCTCCAGCCCCAGGCTGCGCGCCGCCTTCGCGAAGCGCTGGCGCAGGAGTTCGGCGTAGTGTCCGCTGCCGGTGAAGCGCGCGCCCCACTCGGACTGGTTCAGCCGGCCGCCGCGCATTTCGCGGATCAGCTTCAGCACCCGTTTCTTTCGGTCGGGGGCATGAGCGCTGAGCCATTCGTCGAATAGCTGCTTCAGCTCGAGCGGCAGGCGCAACAGGGTATAGCCGGCGAGCCCCGCCCCGGCGCGCGCCGCCGCGCGCAGGATCGCCTCCAGCTCGTGGTCGTTGAGCGCCGGGATCATGGGCGCGGCCAGCACGCCGACCGGCACGCCGGCCTCGGTCAGCGCCGCGATCGCCTCCAGTCGCCGGCTCGGCGTCGAGGCACGCGGCTCCAGCCGGCGCGCGAGCTGCCGGTCGAGGGTGGTGACGGAGACGCACACCCGCGCCAGCCGCGCCCGCGCCATCGGCGCGAGCAGGTCGAGGTCGCGCATGACGAGCGCCGACTTTGTGACGATGGTAATCGGATGACGGGTTTCGGCCAGCACCTCCAGGACTTCGCGCGTGACCGCGAAACGCCGTTCGATCGGCTGATAGGGGTCCGTGTTGGCGCCGAGCACGAGAACGGCGGGCCGATAACCCGGCCGCGCCAGTTCGCGCCGCAGAAGCTTCGCGGCATCCTTCTTGATGAAGAGATGGCGCTCGAAGTCGAGGCCCGGCGAAAGGCCGAGATAGGCGTGGGTGGGCCTCGCGAAGCAGTAGACGCAGCCGTGTTCGCAGCCCCGATAGGGGTTGATCGAGCGGTCGAAGGGTATGTCGGGCGAATCGTTGCGCGCGATGATGCTGCGGCTGCGGTCCTCGCCGATCACCGTGGCGAGCGGCGGCAGCGGCCCCTCATTCTCGCCATGCGCATCCGGCCAGCCGTCGTCGACCGCCTCGTGGCCGTAGCGCTCGTAGCGGCCGGCCGGGTTGCTGACGGCGCCGCGTCCCTTGCGCGGCCGTTGGTCCGGGATGCGATCCATAGCGCCATGCTAGCCGGCCGCAGAGAACATAACAAGAACAAATTTGTTTCGCGGTCAGATCAAGGTCTCGAGCGCTGTCCTGTCGCCGGCCGGGAGCCACTCGGCGCGCATGCGCCGAACGACCTCCGGGGAGAGGTAGAGATCGACGCGATCGGCCACGTGGGCGATCAGTGCCGGGTCGCTGTTCTCGGCCGACCAGTCCTCGGTGCCGTTGGCGCGATCCGCCGGCCGGCCGCGGCGGTACAGGACCCGCCACTTGGCGCACCAGGTGAGCGCGCGCAAGGCGAGGAGCCGGCGCGTGGGGATCAGCCAGGGGCGCAGCGCGTGCGCTGCCTCGACGCCCGCCGTCGCCGCCAAGGTGTCCAGATAGTGCCTGTAGAAGGCGGCAACCTCGACCTGGCTCAATTCGGCGCGGGTCGCGACGTCCCAGGTGGTCGAGGAATAGACCGTGGCGTGGGCGAGGTCGGTTCCTGGCGAGCCGTAGAGCGCCTTTTCCAGATCGACGATCACGGCCCGGCCGCCCGGCTCGATCAGGAAGTTTCCCGGATGCGTATCGGTCAGGACGAGGCTGCGCGGCTGCGGCGTACGGCTCGTCTCGGCGGCGAAGCTGCGCGCCCAGGCCAGTTCCTCGTCCAGTTGAGCCTGCGTATCGGGCGCAACTTCGGCTTGGTCCAGAAAGGCCGACTGACGCTTGATCTCGGCCAGCGCCCCGGCGACGGGATCGAGATGGTCCTCGAGCGGCGGGCGCCCGGGCGCCGGCGGCAGCGGCAGGGCATGAACACTGGCCATGGCCTCGGCCAGCGCTGCCAGGTCGCCCGGCAGGCGCGGTGGCCGGCCGAAGATGCGCTCGACCAGGAGCGCACCCATCGGAATCTCCGATCGCGGAGCGATCACGCCATAAAGCCTTGGCCCGTGGCCGCTCGCCGCGACCCGCCGGAAACAGGCCGCCTGATAGGCGAGATTGGTCTCGGCCGACAGCGCGAACTGGCTCTGACGGGGCACGCGCAAGAGCAGGGGCAGTTCGCCGAGCGCGACATGGTCGTGGGCGAGGCCCGTGACGCGCAAAGGAAGAAGCGGCGCATCGCGCCATCCCTCGGGCGGCGTCGCCTCAGGGGAAAGGTCGGCCAGCGCGGTCCCGAGGGCGGCGAGATCGGCCATGGGTCGGTCTCCTTTTGTGGTTGCCGCCTGACTAGCACGCGCCTGGCAGCGTCGGAAGCGATAGGGCCGGGCTGCCGGCCGTGCTATGGCAACGCCATGCAAGACCTCGCGATCAGGCCCCTCTCGGTCGTCATCCCGACCCGCAACGCGGCGACCGTGCTGCCCGATTGCCTGCGCGCGCTCGAGGCCGAGGGCGCCGACCTCATCGCCGAGATCGTCGTGGTCGACGGCGGCTCGACCGACGACACCGGCGCTCTTCCGGCTATCGCCGCGCATACCGCTTTGCGGCTGTTGCGCAGCCCGGCGGGCCGAGGGAGGCAGCTTGCCGCCGGCGCGGCCGCCGCCACGGGCAAGTGGCTGCTGTTCCTCCATGCCGATACGCGCCTCGCCGGTGGCTGGGCCGAGGCGGTGCGCCGTTTCATTTCGGGCGAATCGGCCCGGGCCGCCGCGTTCCGCCTCGCGCTCGACGATGCGGATCCGCGGGCGCGGCGGATCGAACGGCTGGCCAACTGGCGCGCCCGCCGGCTCGGCCTGCCCTACGGCGACCAGGGCCTGCTGATTCCGCGCGGGCTTTACCAATCGCTCGGCGGCTTCCGCCCGCTGCCCCTGATGGAGGACGTCGATTTGGTGCGGCGCATCGGCAGGCGGCGCCTCTATCTCCTGCCGGTGGCCGCCGTGACATCTGCCGAACGCTATCGGCGGGACGGCTGGCTGCTGCGCCCCTTGCGCAATCTGGCGCTGCTGACGCTCTATTTCCTCGGCGTGCCGCCGCGGCGCCTGGCCCGGCTCTACGGATGAAGCGGGCGACCGCGCGGGCGCAACTGGTGGTAATGGTGCGCGCACCCCGCCTCGGCTTGATAAAGCGGCGCCTGGCGCGCGATGTCGGGGCGCTGGCCGCCTGGCGCTTTTACCGCCAGACGACGGCAAGGCTGCTGCGCCGTGTCGGGCGCGATCCGCGCTGGCGGACCGTGCTGGCCGTCACGCCGGATCGCGGCTGGCGACGAAGCGAGCTCTGGGGCTTTCGCGGCGAGATCCTGCCCCAGGGCGGTGGCGACCTCGGCACGCGCATGGGCCGCCTGCTGCAGCGGCTGCCGCCGGGCCCGGTGGTCGTCGTCGGCAGCGACATTCCCGGCCTCGGCCGAGACCAGGTGGCGCGCGCGTTCCTTGCGCTCGGCCGGCATGACTGGGTGCTCGGGCCCGCCCCCGACGGCGGCTACTGGCTGATCGGCACCCGCCGCCGACCGACGCTGAGGCTGCCTTTCGCGAGAGTGCGCTGGTCGAGCGAGCACGCGCGCGCCGACACGTTGGCCGGCCTGAAGGGCGCCAGGATCGCCTTTATGGAAGAGCTGCAGGACGTCGACAATGGAGACGATCTGGCCCGGCTTAAGACGAGCCGCCTGCCAAGGCCGCGCTGAGGCTCCTAGCCGGCCACCTTCAAGTGCTCCTGCAGGCGTGGCATCAGCTCGACCAGATTGCAGGGCTTGTGCCGCGAGTCGAGCTGCCAGCGCAGGATCTCCTGCCAGCCGTCCTTGCACGCCGAGGGTGAGCCCGGGAGGGCGAAGAGGTAGGTTCCCTGGGCCACGCCGCCGATGGCGCGGCTCTGCATGGTCGAGGTGCCGATCTTCTGGAAGCTGATCCAGCGGAACAGTTCGCCGAAGCCCTCGATCTCCTTGTCGAGCACCGCCTTGAAGGCTTCGGGCGTGGTGTCGCGGCCGGTCACGCCGGTGCCGCCGGTGGTGATCACCACGTCTATGCCGGGATCCGCGATGTAGCCCCGCAGCTTGGCGACGATCGCCTCCAAGTCGTCGCGCACGATCTCGCGGCGCGCGACCTTGTGCTTGTCGGCGCCGATCATCTCCACAAGGCGCGCGCCCGACTTGTCGTCCTCCAGGCTGCGACTGTCGGAGACGGTCAGTACGGCGATGTTGACCGGCAGGAAGGGAAGCGATTCGTCAATTCGGGACATTGCGCGCCAGCTCCGCCGGGGCGTTGACGGGATCCTCTGCGCCGTCGAGCGGCCGGTACCAGGGCCAATCGCCGGCGGCGATGGCCTCGAGCGATGGTGCCGGCTGCTTCAAACGTGCCCGGTAGATCCAGAGGTTGGTCAACACCTTCTCGATAAATAAGCGCGTCTCGCGCGACGGCAAGGATTCGATGAACAGCAGCGGGTCGTCGTCGACGCCGATCCGGCGCTGCCACTTGGCCAGGTTGC
>CAZDBC010000195.1:0-6396 GCA_964503295.1 uncultured Kiloniellaceae bacterium
GGCGAAGAGGCCGTCGGTCATGGCGATGTCGAGGTGGCAGCCGCGCCCGTCTGCGGCGACCCCGCGCAGTGCCAGCAGGATGTTGATCACGGCCGGCAGGGCGCCGCCGCCGATGTCGGCGATCAGGCCGGGCGGGATCGCGGGGGCGCCGTCCGCCCCCCCGCCGAGCGCGAGCAGCCCGCTGTCGGCCAGGTAGTTGAGGTCGTGCCCGGCGACCCCTGCCTTGGGGCCGTCCTGGCCGTAGCCCGTGATCGAGCAGTAGACCAGGCGCGGGTTGCGCGCCGCGAGCGTGTCGTAGCCCAGGCCGAGCCGGGCCATGACGCCGGGGCGGAACTGCTCGATCAGGACGTCCGTCTCGTCGGCCAGCGCGAGCAGCCGCTCGCGCGCCGCCGGATCCTTGAGATCGAGCGCGAGGCTGCGCTTGCCCCGGTTGAGCAGGGCAAAGGCCGCGCCTTGCGGCGGATAGGCGCGCAAGGGATCGCCCTCGGGCCGCTCGATCTTGGTCACCTCGGCGCCGGCCTCGGCCAGGACCAGGCTGGCCAGCGGCCCCGGCAGCAGGGTCGAAAGGTCGAGCACGCGCAGGCCCGCAAGCGGCCCGCCGGACCCCGATTGGCCGTCGCGTCTCACGCGGCACCCGGCCGGTCAGGCATTGGGATCGATCACGACCCGGCCGCGGACCCGGCCGGCGAGAATGGCGTCGGCGAGCTCCGGAACGCGCTCGAGCGGCGCCTCCTCGATCATGGCGTCGAGCTTGTCGAGGTCGAGATCGCGCGCCAGGCGCTGCCAGGCGGCCCGGCGCCGCTCGGCGGGACACAAGACCGAATCGATGCCGAGCAAGGCAACGCCGCGCAGCAGGAAGGGAATGACCGTGGTCTCGAGCTTGCTGCCGCCGGCCAGGCCGACCGCCGCGATCGCGCCGCCGTAGACGATCTGCGGCAGCACGCAGGCGAGCGTCGCACCGCCGACCGCGTCGATGCAGGCGGCCCAGCGTTCCTTGTCCAGCGGGCGTCCGGAGGGTTCGGCGATCTCCGCGCGGTCGACGATCGTGGTGGCACCCAGGTCGCGGAGGTAGTCGTGGCTGTCGGCCTTGCCGGTGGCGGCTGTCACCCGATAGCCGTTGCGGGCGAGCAGCGCGACGGCGACCGAGCCGACACCGCCGGTCGCGCCGGTCACCAGCACCTCGCCGCGGTCCGGCGCGAGGCCGTGATCCTCCAGCGCGAGCAGGGCCAGCATGGCGGTGAAGCCGGCGGTGCCGATGCCCATGGCGCGGCGCGCGGTCAGGCCGTCCGGCAGCGGCACCAGCCAGTCGCCCTTGACCCGCGCCTTCTGGGCGAAGCCGCCCCAGTGCAGTTCGCCGACCCGCCAGCCGGTCAGGACCACTTCGTTGCCTGGCTTGTAGACGGGATGGGCGCTCTCGACCACACGGCCCGCGAAGTCGATGCCCGGGACGTGGGGATAGCTGCGCACCAGGCGGCCCAATCCCTTGCAGATCATGCCGTCCTTGTAGTTGAGGGTGGAAAAGTCGACCGCGACGGTGACCTCGCCCTCGGGCAGGCGTGTCTCTTCGAGCTCCTCGATGCTGGCCTCGACCTTGCCGTTCGTCTCGTGCAGAACGAATGCCTTGAACATGTCCGCTCCCCCCGCTGTGGCTCGTTCGGGCCGGAGCGCATGTTAGCCTCACCGGCCGCGCTTCGGCACCCGACAATTGCGGCTGGCCGCCGGCGCCGAGGCTGCCAGTGGGCGACAAACGAAGCAGGCAGTGACAGGGATGAAGATCACCCGCATCGCCCTACAGCCTGTCGAACCGGCGCTGCACGAGGGGCGCTAAAGCCGGTCGGGCGACACGACGGTCGAGGTCTTCGACCCGACCGTCGTGTGCGTCGAGTGCGATGCCGGAACCTTCGGCTCCGGCGAGGTCTGCCCGCTCGGGCCCTTCTATCGGCCCTCCTACGCAGCCGGTGCGCGTACCGTCGTCGCCGAACCGGCGCTCGACATGGCCTGCTGGGACATCCTGCGACAGGGCCTGAGGCTGCCTCCGTGCGACCTTGAGACACTCTCGGGGCGACGGCGGGTCAGGTGCGCTCTGCCGCGCCATTTCGCGGGACATGCCCGCGGGCCATCGCGGCCGGGGCGCCGCGGCGCAGCAACGGCAGGATGCGCGCGCTGGACCCTCCTGGCCTTGGAATCGAGGGCCGCGCCGAGATCCCGGGGCCGCCGCTTTTCGCCCGCGATCGACGGGCGCGGCGGAATTAACGCGCCCTTGGCGATTTGGCCGGCATCTTGAAGGGCTTGGCCGCTGCTACCATGTTATCTTCGTGGTGCCGCTGGGCGGACCGGGGCCGGATGCCGGAGACGGGTCGGGCCGAGAAAAGCGCAGCCCTTGCTCGTCGAGGAGGTAGCTGGCCATGTCGCGAATGTCGCTCTTTAACAGCCCCTTGATGCTCGGGTTCGAGCATTTCGAGCAGGCGCTGGACCGCATCTCCAAGTCGTCCGACGGCTTTCCACCCTACAACGTAGAGCAGGTGGCGCCGAACCGCTTGCGCATCACGCTGGCGGTGGCCGGCTTCGGCCCCGAGGATCTCGAGGTTCAGCTTGAGGACAACCAGCTCGTCATCCGCGGACGTCAGAGCGATGATCGGGAGCGGACCTATCTGCACCGGGGCATCGCGGCGCGGCAGTTCCATCGGAACTTCGTCCTCGCCGACGGTCTCGAAGTGACGGGCGCGCTGCTCGACAACGGATTGCTGCACGTCGATCTTGAGAAGCCGGTGACCGAGCCGGATGTGCGAACGATCGAAATCAGGACAGGCGAGGCGGCGACGAGAAGCCCGCAGGCGGTGATGACCGGCCGTCGGCGCGGCGATGCGAAAGAGACGGTCGAAGAGTAAGGAGTAGGTACGGCCGCACGCCCGCTTCGGCGGACGACGGCCCGGAGTAAGGAAGATGACCCAAGTCGAACAAATCAGACAGATCTCGCCGCAGGACCTGTTGAATCTCGGCATCGGCGATGTGGCTTACATTCGCCCGATGGCCAAGGACGGGACCACCGTTTATGTCGTCTGCACGGCGGACGGGCGCGACATCGTGGCCCTGCCCAGCCGGGAGGCCGCCGAGGTGGTCATCAGGCAGCACGAACTCGAGCCGGTCACCCTGCAATAACGGTCGTCCCCGGCACCCCGGGGCCCGATCTCGGGGTCACGCGGGCGTACCGGCGATCCGGGCGCGCCGCTCAGGCGGCGTTGCTCGTCTCGGTGGTGCTCAATAGGGCGTGAATGGCTTCCGCGCTCTCGGTACCGCGCAACTTCTCGCAGATTGCGCGGTCGCGCAGCAGGCGGGAGACCCGTGCGAGGGCCTTCAAATGGTCGGCTCCGGCCGTTTCGGGCGCCAGCAGAACGCAGATCAGGTCAACCGGCTGCTCGTCGATGGCATCGAAGTCGATCGGCGTCTCGAGCCTCGCGAAAAGGCCGTAAAGACGGTCGAGATCGGGCAGCTTGCCGTGCGGAATGCCGATGCCGTGGCCGACTCCGGTGCTGCCCAGCCGCTCGCGCTCGACCAGAACCTCGAAGATCTCGCGCTCCGGTCGTCCGGTCACCTCCGCGGCACGCTTGGCCAGTTCCTGAAGGGCCTGCTTCTTGCTCGTCACGCGCAGGTTGGGAACGATGCTGGTCGAATCGATCAGATCGGCAATGTCCATTGAAAACTCTATTCGACTGCGGGGAAGGGGTCAGCCGCCGCGGTTTCCGTGCGGATCCACCCAGCCGATGTTCCCGTCGGGGCGGCGGTAGATCATGTTCAGTCCGCCATGCGACTCGTTGTGGAACATCAGGGCCGGCAAATCGGCCAGATCCAGGCGCATGACGGCCTCGCTCACCGTCAGGGTCGGGATCTCGGTGGTCATCTCGGCAACCACCACCGGCGTGCCGCCGTCCGCGTCGTCTTGCGGGCTTCCTTCTTCCTGATCGCCGTCTTCCCCTGTGGTTGAACCCGTTTCGACGGCCCCGGCCAGCACGTACTGCTGCGCCATCAGGACCTTGCGCTCGGCGCCATCATCCTGATGATGATCGCGCAACCGCCGCTTGTGGCGGCGCAGACGTTTCGACAAGCGGTCGGCGGCCTGGTCGAAGGCGGGGTAGGGCTGGTCCGCCTCGCCGTGAGCCTCCAGACGAATTCCCCGACCAACATGGGCACTGACCGCGGTGCGGTACAAGTGCCGTTCGCGCGACAGCGTCACGCTGACCTCGATCGCATCTCCAAAGTACTTGCCGAGTATCCCTGACAGGCTTTCGCGGACGTGATGACGAAGCGCGTCACCGACGTCGAGCTGCTTTCCCTTAACGGATAGCTGCATGGGCTCGCTGTTCTCGAGGCGGCCGCTGAAGCGCGACGAAAAAAAGCTTAGCTGAACCCCTCAAGCGATCGCAACATAGTCGTGGCGCGGGGGGACTGTCAACACGGCGCGGGCTTCCTGGCCGGCCCGCCCCTGCCAGATTACTTGCCTGATTCTATTTATGAATTCAGCTCGGTGCCCGCGCCTCGGGGCGCTGCTGGAGGGCCTTCAGGCGGCGTCGCTCGACCGAGGATGGGATGCGCATGGCCTCGCGGTATTTGGCTACCGTTCGGCGTGCAATTTCGATGCCGTCGGCCCGCAGAATCTCGACGATTCGGTCGTCCGACAGGACGCTCTTGCCGGACTCGCGCTCGATCAGGCCGCGTATCCGGTGACGGACCGCCTCGGCCGAATGGCTGGCGCCGTCGACGCCGCCAATCGAGGAAGAGAAGAAGAAGCGCAGTTCGAAGATGCCGCGCGGGGTGGCGATGTACTTGTTGGCGGTGACCCGGCTGACGGTCGACTCGTGCATCTCGATCGCCTCGGCGACGGCGCGCAGGGTCAGGGGGCGCATCTCCTGGACGCCCTTGCGCAGGAAACCGTCCTGCTGGCGCACGATCTCGGTCGCCACCTTGAGGATCGTGGTCGCCCGCTGGTGCAGTGCCTTGACCAGCCAGTTGGCGGACTGGAACTGCTCCTGGAGATAGTCGCGCTCCTGGCGGCTGCGCGTGCGCTTCTGCACGGTCGTGTAGTAGCTGGCGTTGACCAGGACGCGCGGCAGGGTGTCCGCGTTCAACTCGACCTGCCATGCCCCGTTCGGCTGCCGGCGAACCAGGATGTCGGGCACCAACGGTTCCGCCGGCGCACTGTCCCAGCCGGCGGCGGGCTTGGGATCGAGCGCGCGCAGCTCGGCGATCATGTCGAGCAGGTCGTCGTCGTCGACGCCGCAGCGCGCGCGCAGCCCGGCCAGATCGTGCGCGGCCAACCGGTCGAGATTGTCGAGCAGCGCGGCCATCGCCGGATCATAGCGGTTGCGGTCGATCAGCTGGAGCATCAGGCATTCGCGCAGCGAGCGGGCGAAGATGCCGGCCGGTTCGAACGCCTGCATCCGCTTGAGGACCTCGTCCACGAGCCCTGCTTCGCAGCCGAGCGTCGCGGGCAGTGCATCGATGTCCGCCTGATTGAGGTAGCCCGCCGGATCGAGCAGGTCGATCAACTGCTGGCCGACGAGTCGGCCGACCGGGTCGGCGATCTCCAGGGTCAGCTGTGCAGTGAGATGCTCGCGCAGGGTCGGCGTCTCGGCAAGGCGCTGCTCGACGAAGTTGTCCTCGCCCTGTGTCTCGGCCGCGCCCCTCCGCTCGGTGGCGAAGGCTGCGCCCTCGCCGCCGGCCTCCCAGGGGTTGCCGTCGAACACGTTCTCGTAGTCGGCATCGAGCGGATCGTCGCCGGCCGCGGGCAGGGCGTCGCTGGAGGCACGGTCCAGACTGTCCGGCCAGCTCTCCTCGTCGGCTTCGGATGCGCGACTTTCGTCGGGGGGCTGTTGGTCGTGCGCAGAGGTCGGGTCCGACGGCCTGTCGCCTTCGGAGCCCTGCTCGGCGCCCTCGTCCCGTTCGAGCAGGGGGTTCTGCTCGAGTTCTCCCTCGACGTAGGCCGCCAGTTCGATGTTGGAAAGCTGCAGCAGCTTGATCGCCTGCTGCAGCTGCGGCGTCATGACGAGGGACTGGGCTTGGCGAAGCTCTAGCCGTTGTGTCGCCGCCATTTGAGGTAAAAGCCTTAAAGGCTAAACCTTTCGCCCAAGTAAACGCGGCGCACGTCCTCGTGCGCAACGATCTCGGACGGCTTGCCGTCCATGAGGACAACCCCGTCATGAATGATGTAGGCGCGATCGACGATGTCCAGAGTCTCGCGGACGTTGTGGTCGGTGATCAGGACTCCGATCCCACGGTCCTTCAAGTGCGAGACCAGGTCGCGAATGTCGCCGATGGCGATCGGGTCGATGCCGGCCAGCGGTTCGTCGAGGAGGATGAAGCTCGGCTCCGACGGCAGGGCGCAGGCGATCTCGACTCTGC
>CAZDBC010000196.1:0-6396 GCA_964503295.1 uncultured Kiloniellaceae bacterium
GGGTGACGATGCGGAAGGTCTGCTCGTTATGGTCGAAGCCCCCGAAAGGCCTCATGGCCTGATCCAGCGCCTCCTCCCCGGCGTGTCCAAAGGGCGTGTGCCCGAGGTCGTGCGCCAGCGCCTGGGCCTCCGCGAGGTCCTCGTCGAGGCCCAGGACGCGGCTGATCGAGCGCGCGATCTGCGCGACCTCGATCGAGTGTGTCAGACGGGTACGGTAGTAGTCGCCCTCGTGATACACGAAGACCTGGGTCTTGTATTTGAGCTTGCGGAAAGCGCCCGAATGGATGATGCGGTCGCGATCGCGCTGGAAACAGGAGCGGGTGGAGCTTTCCGCCTCGCTCACCAGGCGACCGCGGGACCGATCGGCCCGACAGGCCCAGGGTGCCTGGTCGGCGCGCCGGCCGTCGCTCGGCGGTCCCGCCGGGACGCTGGGAGCAGAGGTCATGCCTCGACCCTACGCTTTGCCCGGAGTCCTGGCAACGGCCGGATCCAGCCCTCGCCTTGACCGCAAGTCCATGATTCAGAGATACTTTCCGCGTCGCAAGCAAGGCCTTGGAGGTATCCGCCGCGACCCTTACATAGAGGGTCGTAGACTGTGCTAGAGTGTCCGGCGAGGCGGATGTCGAGCCGACCTTGAACCAGCAGTTGGAGATTGGGAAAAGAGTTATGAGTGACAACGGTTTGAGCGCCGAAACAGGCAGCGGCGGCGAGGCCGGGATCCGGGTCTCCTCCAGCGCGGCCCGCCGCATCGCCGCGCTCGTCGAGCAGGAGAACCGGCCCGGCCTGATGATGCGGGTCTCGGTGGCGGGGGGTGGCTGTTCCGGCTTTCAGTACGGTTTCTCGTTCGACGATTCCGTGAATGCCGACGACCGCATCTTCTCGCGCGACGGCGTTCAGGTGGTCATCGATGAGGTCTCGCTCGAGTTGCTCAACGGGGCCGAGATCGACTTCGTCGAGGACCTTATCGGATCGGCTTTCCGCATCAACAACCCCAACGCCAGTTCCTCGTGCGGCTGCGGGTCGTCCTTCGCCGTCTAAGTCTTGAGGCCATCGGACAGGCAAGCGGTCCCGAACGGCAGTTGCCCATACCTTAGCGGACCGGAACGTTAGCGGAAGAGCGACCCTTTCCGGTCAGACGCCAGGCGACGCGATCGCCGTGGAGACACCGTGGCGATGATTTCGATCGCGACCTGGAACGTCAACTCGATCAAGGTCCGCCTTGACCATCTTCTCGACTATCTCGCCGATCCGTCGCCGGACATCCTCCTGCTGCAGGAGTTGAAGTGTCTTGAGACGAACTTTCCTCGGCTCGAGGTCGAGGCGAAGGGCTATCACGCCGAGGTTCTGGGCCAGAAGGGCTTCAACGGCGTTGCCATCCTGTCCAAGCAGCCGATCGAGGCCGTGCGGCGCGGTCTGCCGGGAGATGACGGCGACGAGCAGGCGCGCTACGTCGAGGCGAGCACCTGCGGCCTCCGGGTCGCCTCCATCTACCTGCCGAACGGCAATCCGGTCGACAGCGCCAAGTTCCCCTACAAGTTGGCCTGGATGGCACGTCTGCGAGCGCACGCGGCAGAGCTGCTGGCCGCCGAGCAGCCGGCCGTTCTGGGCGGCGACTACAACGTGATCCCGGCCGACCTGGACGTCTACGACCCTGCCGCCTTCGCCGAAGATGCCCTCGCCCGCCCGGAGAGCCGGGAGGCTTTCCGCGCCATCCTCTATCTCGGCTGGACCGAGGCCTTCCGCGGCCTGCATCCGACGCTGCGCGCCTACAGCTATTGGGACTATCAGGGCGCGGCTTGGCAGCAGGATAACGGCCTGCGCATCGACCATCTTCTGCTTTCGCCCCAGGCCGCGGACCGGCTGGAATGCTGCGAGATCGACAGGGCACCGCGCGGTCGCGACAAGGCGTCGGACCACACGCCTGTGGTTTGCCGGCTGCGCCCGGCACCCGACAACCCTCTGGCGCGCGCCGATGGGTGAGACTGCCGACGACCTGCCCGGGCGTGCCGAAGGCGGCTGCCTGTGCGGTGCCTTGCGCTATGTCATCGAAGGTCGACCTCGGCATGTGCTGCACTGTCACTGCCGTCTCTGCCGGCGCGCCACCGGAGCGCCCGTGACCACCTGGGTGACCGTGCCCTACGAAGCCTTCCGCTTGCTGCAGGGCGAACCGCGCCGTTACCGCTCGAGCGCGCACGGGGAGCGCGACTTCTGCGACACCTGCGGCACGCCGCTCACCTTCCGGCACGACAGTTATCCCGAGGAGATCGACATCACGCTGGGCAGCCTCGACCGGCCGGAGCTGTTCCCCGCCGAGCGGCACATCTGGACGGAAAGCAGACTGGAGTGGCTCGAGGTCGACCGCGAGCTTCCGGCAGAGGCGCGCGAATCCGGCAGCGGCGGCTGACATGCCCTTCCTTCCCCTCGGAGACGATGTCCGCCGGGTGGTCATCGCCCAGCCCTGGGTCAACTGGGGTCTGATCCTCGCCTGCGTTTTGACGCTGTTCTTGCAGGCCCAGCTCACGCCCCTGGAAATGACCCGGCTGGCCTACGGCCTCGGCATGATTCCGGCCAACGTCACCGGTAATGCGGTGCTGCCGCCCGACCTCTACGTGCTTCCGGCCCCCGCAACGCTGGTCAGCTACACCTTTCTGCACGGCAGCGTCATGCACCTCATCGGCAACATGCTCTACCTCTGGGTGTTCGGCGACAACGTCGAGGACGCCATGGGTCATGGCCGCTACCTGGTGTTCTTCCTGCTCTGCACGGCCGTCGCCGGCCTGACACATGTTGCAATCGATCCGGTTTCCCAGGTCCCGACCATCGGCGCCAGCGGCGCGGTCTCGGGCGTGCTCGGCGCCTATCTGGTGCTCTACCCGCGCGCCCGCGTGATCGTGCCCATCATCATCTTTCCGGTCTTCCTGCCGGCCTCGCTTCTTCTGGTGGTCTGGTTCACGTTTCAGGTCCTGTCGGCGCTCGGCGACCCGGGCGGCACCAGTGGCGTTGCCTGGTGGGCGCACATCGGCGGCTTCGTGGCAGGGGCCCTGCTCGTGATCCCCTTTCGGCGCAAGACGGTCGAGTTGTTCGGCAGCCAGCCGCCGCGCGGCGTCACCCTGCGCCGCAGGAGCCCCTGGCAGTCGCACCACGGTGGGCGTCCGCCGGGCGGGCGCGGCCCCTGGGGTGACCGTGATCATTGAAGCCGGCAAGCGCGGCGCCTGCTGTCGCGGCTATTGAGGCCCTGCCCCGCGGCTCTATATTCGGGCTCCGCGGCGCGCAACGCCTTCGGCGCCGCGGGCTTCACGGTCGACCGCTCGCAGGCCGGCGCCTGGATCTTCGGGGGACTGACGTTATGCCGCTACCTTGCCGCCACGTACTGGTCGCACTTTTCCTACCGCTCGCCGCGAGCGGTCTGGCGGCCTGCGGCAGCAGCGACGAGCCGCCGCCTTTGGCCGAGTCCGCGACAGCGCCGCCGGAACCCGCCGGCTTCGGCGACCTGGTCGAGCCGCCGCGCGACGAGCGCAGCGAGGCCGAGCGGCTCGCGGACATTCGCGAGCGGCTGCTCGCCGTCCGGCGGGAAATCGAGGCCGCCCGCCAGGACTATGGCGGCAGCGAGCCCGAGACCTCGCGCCTGCTGGCGATCCAGGGCCACATCGGCCAGCTCCTGCGCGGGCTGCCGGCCGCGCGCCCCGACAGGCGCGAGACAGAGGCCGCCGACGAGGAAGGCGTCGCCGCCGCCGCGGCTGCCGACGAGGCCGTCGATCGGGCAAGCCCGGGCACTGCGGATAAGACGGCCCCCGATGCGGCGAACCTAACCGCCGCCCCGCGCGACCTCGACGAGACCGGCGCAACGGCGGCGAACGAGACCGCGTCCGCGCCTCCGCTGGGGACCGTCGCGCCGCCAAGGAGCATGCGGCCGCTGGCCCTGCATCTCGCCTCTTACCAGACGTTGGAACAGGTTCGCGAGGGCTGGCGGCTTCTGCGCGCGGCGCACGAACCGGTGTTGGGCGACCTGCAGGCCCGCGTCGCGCGCACGAACGTGCCCGGCCGGGGTGACTACTATCGGCTCTACGCCGGTCCGATCGCCGACCGGATGGACGCCTCCGATACCTGCGAGCGTTTCCAGGCCCGGGGCGGCTATTGCCGGGTGGTCCCGTTCGACGGCGTGCCGCTCGATGTGGCCTCGCCCGCGCCGGCCGGCGCGGCCGGCTCGTGACCGAGCCGGCTCAAATGTCCGCGTAGACGTGTGTCTCGGCTTTTGCGCCGGGATGGGTCACGGCGCCAAGACAGGCAGGACCCACGGTCTGGGCATAGCGCCAGAGCGCCCCGGACTGAAAGTCGTGGCGCCGGGGTTTCCATTCGGCCCGCCGTCTGGCCAGCTCGTCCTCGTCCAACTCCACGTTCAGCACGCCGGTTTCCGCATCGATGACGATCATGTCACCGTCGCGCAAAAGACCTATTGGACCGCCGACCGCCGCCTCGGGCCCGACATGGCCGATGCAGAAACCGCGAGTCGCCCCTGAAAAGCGGCCGTCGGTGATGAGCGCCACCTTGTCGCCCACACCCTGACCGTAGAGCGCCGCGGTCGGCGCGAGCATCTCGCGCATGCCCGGGCCGCCTTTCGGGCCCTCGTAGCGGATCACGATCACCTCGCCTTCCTTGTACGCACGTTCGGCAACCGCCTTGTAGGCCGCCTCCTCGCTGTCGAAGACACGGGCCGGGCCGCTGAACTTGATGGTCTTCATGCCCGCGATCTTCACGATCGCGCCTTCCGGTGCAAGGTTGCCCTTCAGGCCGACCACCCCGCCGGTCGTGGACAAGGGGTCCGAAACCGGCCGGATGACATCCTGGTCTTCGGGCAGGCGATAGTCGGCCAGCGCTTCGGCCATGGTCTGACCCGTTGCGGTCAGGCAGTCGCCGTGGAAATAGCCCCCGTCGAGCAGCGCCTTCATGAGCACCGGAACGCCGCCGACCTCGTACATGTCCTTGGCGACGTAGCGACCGCCCGGCTTGAGGTCCGCGATATAAGGCGTTTCGCGGAAGATCCTGGTGACATCTTCCAGATCGAAGTCGATACCGGCCTCGTGCGCAATCGCCGGCAGGTGCAGGCCGGCGTTGGTCGAGCCGCCGGAGGCGGCGACCACGCGCGCCGCATTCTCCAGCGCCTTTCGGGTGACGATGTCGCGCGGCCTGAGGCCGAGGCGGATCTGCTGCATGACCGCCTCGCCGGAGGCCTCCCCGTAAGCATCGCGCGACTCGTAGGGCGCCGGCGCGCCGGCCGAGCCGAGCAGCGCCAACCCGATTGCCTCCGACACGCAGGCCATGGTGTTCGCGGTGAACTGGCCGCCGCACGACCCGGCGGAGGGACAGGCGACGCATTCGATGGCGTGCAGTTCCTCCTCGGACATCCGGCCGCCTGAATGGGCGCCAACCGCCTCGAACACGTCCTGCACGGTGATGTCCTTGCCCTTGTAGCGCCCGGGCAGGATCGAGCCGCCGTACATGAAAATCGACGGCACGTTGAGCCGCACCATCGCCATCATCATGCCCGGCAGCGACTTGTCGCAGCCGGCCAGCCCGACCAGGGCGTCGTAGCAGTGCCCGCGCATGGTGAGCTCGACGGAATCCGCAATCAGGTCGCGGCTGACCAGCGAAGACTTCATGCCGGCATGCCCCATGGCGATGCCGTCGGTGACCGTGATGGTCGTGAACTCGCGTGGAGTCCCGCCTTCGGCCTCGACCCCTTTCTTGACCGCCTGGGCCTGACGCGACAGGGAGATGTTGCACGGCGCCGCCTCGTTCCAGCATGTGGCCACGCCGATGAAAGGCTGCTTGATTTCCTCCTCGGTCATGCCCATGGCGTAGTAGTACGAGCGGTGCGGCGCCGACGACGGTCCGATCGAGACATGCCGGCTCGGCAGCCGGCTCTTGTCGAAGGTCGGGTTGGGCTGGCCCTTGGAATCGAGGGGCATGACGCGAACTCCCTAGCGGCAGGCCTCCCGTTCCCGGCACCTTCGGGCGGGTCGGAAGACCGGTTCTGACTGGCACGGTGCGGGCATGGGCCCGGGCGTGGCGGCAGGATAGCTGCGCGTCCGGCGCCTCTCCACCGATTTCTCCGGACGTCCCTACTGCAGCGCGCTGAGCCGCTCCAGGGCAAGCGACAGCCGGTCGTAGAGTGCCGCGGTTTCGGCGCGCCGGTTGCGCTGCTCGTCGATCACCTCGGCCGGCGCCTTTTCCAGGAACTGGCTGTTGGCGAGCTTGCGGTCGAGCTTGGCGATCTCGCTTTCGACCTTGCCGCGCTCGCGCTCGAGGCGTGCCCGCTCCTGAGCGACATCGATGACGCCGGCCAGGGGCAAGCCGAGGGTGGCCTCGCCGAGCACGATCTGGGCCGTGCCCTTGGGC
>CAZDBC010000197.1:0-6388 GCA_964503295.1 uncultured Kiloniellaceae bacterium
GGGGCGCGCGCGAGGAGCGGGTGCGCATGTCCAAGCTGCGCCAGACCATCGCGCGGCGCCTCAAGGAGGCACAGAACACCGCGGCCATGCTGACCACCTTCAACGAGGCGGACATGGGCGCGGTCATGGAGCTGCGCGGCCGCTACAAGGAGAGCTTCGAGAAGAAGCACGGCGTACGGCTCGGCTTCACCTCCTTCTTCGCCAAGGCCGTGGTCGCCGCTCTCAAGGAGATTCCCGCGGTCAACGCCTCCATCGACGGCGACGAGCTGGTCTACCGGCACTACTACGATATCGGCATGGCGGTCTCGACCCCGAACGGTCTCATGGTGCCGGTGGTGCGCGACTGCGATACCAAGTCCTTCGCGCAGATCGAGAAGGACCTCGGCGAACTGGCGGCCAGGGCGCGCGACGGCAAGCTGTCGATGGACGACATGACCGGCGGCAGCTTTACCATCACCAACGGCGGCGTGTTCGGCTCCCTGATGTCAATGCCGATCCTCAACATGCCGCAGTCGGGCATCCTGGGCATGCACAAGATCCAGGAGCGCCCGGTGGCGATCGACGGCAAGGTCGAGGTGCGCCCCATGATGTACCTGGCGCTCAGCTACGACCATCGCGTCATCGACGGGCGCGAGGCGGTGACCTTCCTCGTGCGCGTCAAGGAGGCGATCGAGGATCCGCACCGCCTGCTGCTCGACATGTAGGCGCGCGCGGCCTGCGCCAGCGGCACCGCGGCCGGCCGGGCCGCAGCGATAGGATAGCGACATGACCGACAAGCAGTACGATGTTGTGGTGATCGGCGGCGGCCCGGGGGGCTACGTGGCGGCGATCCGTGCCGCCCAGCTCGGCATGACGGCCGCCTGCGTCGAGATGCGCGGCGCGCTCGGCGGCACCTGTCTCAACGTCGGCTGCATTCCCTCCAAGGCGCTGCTGCAGTCGTCGGAGAAGTATGCCGAGGCGACGCGCCACTTCGCCGAGCACGGGATCAGCTTCGAAAAGCTCAAGCTCGACCTCGGCGCCATGATGAAGCACAAGGATACGGCGGTCAGCCAGCTAACGCGCGGCATCGAAGGCCTGTTCAAGAAGAACAAGGTCGACTACCTCCGCGGCAAGGGCAGCATCCCGGAGCCGGGCAAGGTCGAGGTGACGCCCGAGGACGGGAAAAAGCAGACGGTCGCGGCCAAGAACATCATCATCGCGACGGGATCGGAGAGCACGCCGCTGCCCGGCGTCGAGGTCGACGAGAAGCGCATCGTCACCTCGACCGGCGCGCTGGCCTTCGAGACGGTGCCGAAGCGCCTGGTCGTGGTCGGCGCCGGCGTGATCGGACTCGAGCTCGGCTCGGTCTGGTCGCGGCTGGGCTCGGAGGTCACGGTGATCGAGTTTCTCGACCGCATCCTGCCGACCATGGACGCCGAGATCGCCAAGCAGACGCAGCGCATCATGGCCAAGCAGGGGCTCGACTTCAAACTGGGCCACAAGGTGACCGCGGCGAAGGCGGGCAAGAACGGAGTCAAGCTGAGCGTCGCGCCGGCCAAGAGCGAGGACGACGGCGAGTCGATGGAGGCCGAGGCGTTGCTGGTGGCGATCGGCCGGCGGCCCTATACCGAAGGCCTCGGCCTCGACAAGCTCGGCGTCGAGATCGACAACCGCGGCGTGATCCAGGTCGACGAGCGCTACCAGACCTCGGTGTCCGGCATCTACGCGATCGGCGACTGCATCCCCGGCCCCATGCTGGCGCACAAGGCCGAGGAGGACGGCGTCGCCTGCGCCGAGATCATCGCCGGCCAGCACGGTCACGTCGACTACAACCACGTGCCGGCCGTCGTCTACACTTGGCCCGAGGTCGCCAGCGTCGGCAAGACCGAGGAGCAGCTCAAGGAGGCGGGCGTCGACTACAAGGTCGGCAAGTTCCCCTTCACGGCGAACAGCCGGGCGCGCGCGACCGGCGACACCGACGGCCTGGTCAAGCTGATTGCCGATGCGCGCACCGACACCCTGCTCGGCGCCCACATCGTGGGCCCGATCGCCGGCGACATCCTGGCCGAGGCGGTGACGGTGATGGAATTCGGCGGCAGCGCCGAGGACATCGCGCGCACCTCGCACCACCATCCGGGCATGGGCGAGGCGGTCAAGGAAGCCGCCATGGCCGTCGCCGGGCGCGCCATCCACATCTGAGCGCCGGCGCCGGCCGCGTCACCGCATGACGATGAAATCCTCGATCACGTCAAGCACGCGGTTGGTCGCCTCCTCGATCAGCACCACGCGGTTGTCGACCAGATAGAGGCGCCGCCCCGTGCGCCGCGGCAGCTCGCGATAGAGCTCCGCTGGCAGGCTGCGCCGCGCGAGGCCCGGCGGCAGGCTGCCGCGTTCGCGTAGCTGCGTGGCCAGTCCGGGCGGCAGGCTGGACTTCCGGGCCAGTCCGGGCGGCAGGTTGCGCCGGTCGACCTCGGCCAGCCGGCCACGCCGGCGGAAGTAGCGCTCGACGATGGCGCGTTCCACGCCGGTGATGATGTCCTCGAGCAGCTCGTTGCCGCTGTCGCCGCGCCTGCGGCTGTCGTCGGCCGCGGCCGGCACGGCGACGGCGAGCGCCGGCAGCGCGAGCAGGCCGAGCAGGACGCACAGGCTTCGGCGTCGGGTCATGGTCTTGCGGCTCCTCCGACTCAATCGCGATTGGCCCGCGGATGGGCCCGCTCGTAGACCGCCATCAGGCCGGCCGCGTCGACTTCGGTGTAGCGCTGGGTGGTCGACAGCGACGCGTGGCCGAGCAGCTCCTGAATCGCGCGCAGATCGCCGCCGCCGGCCAGCAGGTGGGTGGCGAAGGAATGCCGCAGCGCATGCGGCGTCGCGGTCGGCGGCAGGCCGAGCCACCCGCGCAGCTCGACCAGCCGCTGCTGGATCGCGCGCGCCCGCAAGGGCCCGCCGCGCGCGCCGCGGAACAGCGGCTGATCGGGCGGCAGCGGATAGGGACAGGCGGCGAGATAGGCCTCGATCGCTTCGGTCACGATCGGCAGCAGCGGAACCATCCGCTGCTTGTTGCCCTTGCCGGTGACGCGCAGCGCGCTTTGGTCCGCCTTGGGCGCATCGCGCCGGGCGAGGCCAAGCGCCTCGCCGATGCGCAGGCCGCAGCCATAGAGCAGCAGCAGCACCGCCGTATCGCGCTTGCCGATCCAGGGCTCGGCCGCCAACTCGGCGACCGCGTCGACCGCGTCCATCGCCTCCTCCGCGCGCAGCGCCTTGGGCACCGACCGGGGCACCCGGGGGGTGCGCAAGGCTCCGATCGCCGGGTTCTCGACCAGGCCGGCGCGCGCCAGCCAGCGGAAAAAGCCGCGCACCACCGAAAGCGCCCGCGCGCTCGAGCTGCGCTGCAGGCCGCGCCGCTGCGCTTCGGCCAGCCAGGCGCGAAAGTCGGCGGCCGCGAGCCCGCCGAGTTCGGACAGGCCCGGCCGCTCGCCCAGATGACCGGTAAGGAAACCGAGGAACTGCAGCAGGTCGCGCCGATAGGCCTCCAGGCTGTGCGGCGACAGGCGCCGTTCGTCGCCGAGCCAGGCAATCCAGCGCTCAACCGCCGCCTGCAGGTCGGGCGCCAGATAATCGAGCGCGATCAGGGGAGGACCGGCCTCCTCGCGCGGCGGCGCCCCGGTCAGCCGGGCAGGTCGAGCCATGCCCGGATGCTGTTCTCCACCACGCGGCCGAGGAAACTCAGCAGCTCGGTGCCCTGGCCGGGATGGAAATGCCCGGGCTGGCGCGAGCCGAAGGCGAGCAGCGCCTTCGGGGCCTCCGGACTGATCGACAGGCGGATCAGCGCGTCGGACTGCACGAGGCCGGCGCCGGCCTTGAAGATGGCCACCTCGCCCTCGGTTTCGTCGCGCAGCAGCAGCTTGCCGCCGGGACCGAGCAGCGCATCGACGAAGCCCGGCTCGAGGCGGCACACGCCGCGCACCGGCGCCTGACGCCGGTCGTTCCAGTCCTGCTCGACGCCGATGGTGACCACGTCGAGGTCCAGGATGACCGCGAGGTCGGTCGTCGCCGTCTCGATGAAATGCTCGAAGCTGCGCGCCTCGAGGAGAGCGACCACGGCGCGGTGAATCCGGTTCTGCGTGGTCAGGTTGTCGCGCGCATGCTCGATCAGTTCGTCGCGCGCGGTGGTCACGCGCGCGACCTCGTTGCGCAGCCGCTCGATCATGAAGGTCTGCAGGTCGACCACGCCCTCGCCCTGCAGGCGCGCCGGCATAACCAGTTCGTCCAGCAGGTCGGGATAGCGCGCCAGGAAGTCCGGATGGCGGCGCAGGTAGTCGGCGACCTGCGCGGACGAGAGGGCGCGCTCGGGCGGCCGCGGCGCGGCTTCGTCCTTGCCGGCCCGGCGCCTTGAGGCGCTATCGCCCGAGTTCTGACTCATCGACCCTGTATCCGCGCACCGGAAGGAAGGGGCTCATTCGGCGGCCGGACGCTTGTGCCGGCGATCGAGGATGGACTGGCCGGTCTTGGCCCAGTCGTCGAGGAAGGCCTGCAGGCCCTTGTCGGTCAGCGGGTGCTTGTACATCTGGCGCAGCACCCCTGGCGGGATGGTGGCGACGTCGGCGCCGAGCTTGGCGGCCGTGACCACGTGGTTGGGGTTGCGCACCGAGGCGACCAGCACCTCCGTCTCGATGGCGGGATAGGCGGCGTACATCTCGACGATGTCGGCGATCAGATCCATGCCGTCGAGCCCGATGTCGTCGAGCCGGCCGACGAAGGGCGATACGAAACGCGCGCCCGCCTTGGCGGCGAGCAGCGCCTGCGCGGCGGCGAAGCACAGGGTGACGTTGACGCCGATGCCGTCGTCGGCCAGCGCCTTGCAGGCCTTGAGGCCGTCTGGGGTGAGCGGCACCTTGACCACGATGTTGGAAGCCAGCCCGGCGAGCGCGCGTCCTTCGCGCAGCATCGACTCGAGATCCGTCGCGGTGACCTCGGCACTGACCGGGCCGGAGACCAGGGCGCAAATTTCCTCCAGCACCTCGAAAAAGTCGCGCCCGGCCTTGGCGACCAGCGAGGGATTGGTGGTCACGCCGTCGACCAGGCCGGTCGCGGCCAGATCCTGGATCTCCCCGACGTCGGCGGTGTCGATAAAGAACTTCATCGGTCTCGGCTTCTCCTTTCCGCTCTGCCGGCGCGACCGGCCCGGGCGAACGATTCGTTTCGACTCGACCCCGAGAAGGCTACGCCCGGCCAGTTTCCAGGATATGAACCCGACGATCGACGCCTCCTGGCTTCCGGGTGCCCGCTCGTGCCGACCCCTTCGTTGCTTTAGAGTGTAGACCATGCCCGAGCGACGCGCCAGCACCCCCCTGTTCGAGTGCCCGGACGAGGGCGCGGCTGGGCAGGCGTCGGCCGCGGAGGCCGGCGCGCGTCGCGTCGCCGTCGTTCTGCCCCTGCCGCTCGGCGGCGCCTACGACTACCTCGCGCCGCCCGACCAGCCGCTGGCGCCCGGCGACCTGGTCGAAGTGCCGTTCGGCCGGCGCGTGCTGCATGGCGTGGTGTGGGACGGGGAGAGCGCCGACGGCGACCGCCTGCCCGAGTCGCGGCTGAAGGCCGTGCGGCGGCGAATCGGCGAGGTCCGCCTGCCCGAGGTGGAGCGGCGCTTTCTCGAATGGCTCGCCGACTACTACGTCGCGCCGCTCGGCGCGGTCGTGCGCATGGCGCTCAACGTGCCCTCGGCGCTCGAGCCGCCGGCGCCGGTCGTCGCCTATGCCCTCGCGCACGAGGACCCGCTCGCCGCCGCCGCGCAGGCCGGCCTGCGCATCACGCCGGCGCGTCGGCGCGTGATCGAGGAGCTGCAAGGCGGTCCGGCGCGCCCGCTCGCGGAACTGGCGCGCGCCGCCGCCGTCGGACCGGGCGTGGTCAAGGGGCTGGTCGCCGCCGACCTGCTCGTGCCCGTCGCCCTGCCGGCCCGGCGCGCATCGCAGGCGCCCGATCCGGAGCGTACCGGACCGCTGCTGTCGGACGAGCAGCGCGCTGCGGCCGACCACCTGATCGAGCGCATCACGCGCGGCGGCTTCGCCGTCACCCTGCTCGACGGCGTCACCGGCTCGGGCAAGACCGAGGTTTACCTGGAGGCGCTCGCCGCCGCCCTGCGCCAGCCGGCGGGCGACGCGGGCCCCGGCCCGCAGGCGCTGGTTCTGCTGCCCGAGATCGCGCTCTCGGCGCAGTGGCTGGAGCGCTTCGAGGCGCGCTTCGGGGCGCCGCCCGCGGTCTGGCATTCCGACCTGACGGCGCGCCAGCGCCGCGATACCTGGCGCGCCGTGGCCGAGGGTACCGCGCGGGTCGTGGTCGGCGCGCGCTCGGCCCTTTTCCTGCCGTTTCCCGACCTGCGTCTGATCGTGGTCGACGAAGAGCAGGATGCGGCCTT
>CAZDBC010000198.1:0-6380 GCA_964503295.1 uncultured Kiloniellaceae bacterium
GCGGTTTCCCCCGAACCCCCTCGATGGCATAGAACAGGAGATGGCCGCCGTCGAGCATGGGCACCGGAAAAAGGTTGATCAGTCCCAAATTGATCGACAGCACCGCCATGAACCAGATGGTCGACACGACCCCGCTCTCGGCGACCTGCGCCGACATCTGCCCGATCCGCAAGGGGCCGCCGAGTTCCTCCGAGCTGCGCGTCCCAGCGATCATCTGGCCGACAGCCTGAAGGGTGCCGATCGTCAGGTTGACGGTTTCCTTTCCTGCCTGCCAGGCGGCTTCGGCCGGACCGTAGCGCACGAACTCGATTCCCTCGCGCTGTATGCCGAGGCGGCCGATCTCCTGGCTGTTGCCGAAGCTGTCCTCGGACACGATCCGTTCGGGCGTCGCCGAGAGGTCGACCTCTGCCCCGTCCCGAAGCACCGTGATCTCGAGAGGCCGGCCGGGATTGAGCATCACGACCCGCTGCAGATCCTCGAAGCGCTCAATGCTCGATCCGTCGATCGCGACGATACGGTCGCCGGGCTGAAAACCCGCTTGCTCGGCCGCGCTGTCGCTGATGACCTCGCCGACCACCGCCGGCGTATAAGGCTGTCCGACCGCCATGAAGAGGCCGGCCAGCAGGACGATCGCGAAGAGGAAGTTGGCCAGCGGGCCGGCGGCGACGATCCAGCTGCGCTGTCCCAGGCGTTTGAAGGGAAAAGCAACCGCCCGCTCCTCGGCGGTCATTTCCGGCACGTCGTCGGCGGGCATGCTGGCCGCGTTCGCGTCGCCGTACATCTTCACGTAGCCGCCCAGGGGGATCAGGCTGAACTTCCAGCGCGTCATGTAGCGGTCCGTCCAACCGAAAAGCTCTGGCCCGAACCCGATCGAAAAGACCTCGACCCGGACGCCGTTCCAGCGCGCCACGAGGTAGTGCCCGAGCTCGTGGACAAAGACCAGGACGGTCAGGATCACGAGAAAGGGCAGGCCGAAGCCGTAGTAGTTGAAGAAGATGTCCATGGGCGATGCCACCAGGCGAGCGAATGGTCGGGTCGGGTCGGGCCGTCTCCAGGCTTCCGGCCGGCCAAGCTGCAGCCGAAGTCCCGGGCGGCGCCGAATTATTCAGGCATAAGCCTTTCCAGACAAATCATTTTCGAGGCCCGCCCAAGGTCACTCAATATCGCATCAGGCCCCCGAAGGAAAGCACGCGCAGCCTGTGGGCCACGGCCGGACGGTCCTCTCCCGCTCTGAAAGGCTCCTCAATCGCCAGCCAGCGCGGGCTCGGGCCGCAGGCCCATGAGGTGCCGCGCCCGCTGCCGGGCGTCCTCATCCAGGGCAACGACGTCGTCGAGACTGGCCGGCGCCGGCGGCAGGTAGCTCTCGAGCAGCCTCTCGACCAGGGCAGCGATGTCCAGGAAGCCGATACGGCGCGCGAGAAAGGCCTCGACTGCGATCTCGTTGGCAGCGTTGAGCAGGGTCGGCGCGGCACCGCCGGCCGTCAGCGCCTCCCTGGCCAGACGCAGGGCCGGAAATCGTTCCAGGTCGGGGGCCTGGAAGGTCAGGCTGCCGATCGCCGCCAAATCGAGGGGGGCGACAGGCGCGGCCATGCGGTCCGGCCAGGCCAGCGTATAGGCGATCGGGGTGCGCATATCCGGCTGCCCGAGCTGGGCCAGGACGGACCCGTCGGCATAAGCCACCATGGAATGAATCACCGACTGCGGATGGACCAGGACCTCGATCCGCGGGGCCGGCAAACGAAACAGATGGTGAGCCTCGATCAACTCGAGCCCCTTGTTCATCATGGTCGCCGAATCGACCGAGATCTTGGCTCCCATGCTCCAGTTCGGATGGGCGACCGCCTGTTCCGGCGTCACGGCGGCCATGTCGCGCCGCGAGAATTCGCGGAACGGGCCGCCGGACGCGGTCAGGATGATTCTCTCGACCGCTTCGAGCCGGTCCGCTTCCAGCACCTGGAAGATGGCGTTGTGCTCGGAATCGACCGGCAGCAGCGTGGCGCCGTGGCGCTCCACCTCGGCGGTCATCAGGGCTCCGGCGCAAACCAGGGTCTCCTTGTTGGCAAGGGCCACGATGGCCCCGCTGCGCACGGCGGCCAGGGTTGCCTGGAGTCCGGCGGCGCCGACGATGGCGGCCATGACCCAGTCAGCCCCGCTCTCGGCCGCCGTCACGACCGCCTGGGGGCCGGCGGCAACCTCGATACCGCTGCCCGCCAGTGCCGCCTTGAGGTCGCCGTAGCGGCGCTCGTCAGCAATCACCGCAAGACGCGGCCGATATCGCAACGCCTGCTCGGCGAGGCGCTCGACCGAGCTGTGCGCGGTCAAGGCCTCGATCGCGAAGGCATCGGGCTGGCGCGCGACCAGATCCAGGGTACTGCAGCCAACCGAACCGGTTGACCCGAGAATGCTGAGACGACGCCGGCCGGCCGCCCGGCCCGGCGTGATCTGAGGCGGTGCGACGACGACCATGGTCCCTCAGACTCCCTGCATCCAGGCGATCGCGGCAACGAAGATCGTCGCGGCAAGCAGGCCGTCGACGCGGTCGAGCAGTCCGCCGTGCCCGGGGATGATCTGCCCCGCATCTTTCGCTCCGAAGCGTCGCTTCAAGCTCGACTCCCAGAGGTCACCAGCTTGGGCGGCCAGGGCCACGGTGGCGCTGAAAAGCGCCAGACCAAGCATGCTCCACTGCTCTTCTACCAAATGCGCAGCCAGCGCGCCAACGACGGCGGCCGCCGCGACGCCGCCCGCGAGGCCCGACCAGGTCTTGTTCGGACTCACCGAAGGGGCCAGCTTGGGCCCGCCGATCGCCTTGCCGGTCACAAAAGCCATGATGTCGGTTGCCCAGACCACGGCGATCAGCCACAGGATGATCTCGCGCCCGTGCAACGGATCCAGCCGCAGAAGCTGGAACGCGAGCACCGCGCAGCCAAGATAGGCAACGCCCACGGCCATCCAGGGGCTCGAGGCTCGGCGTCCGAGCGACCCCAGGACCAGGGTCGCCATCGCGCCGGTGGCAAGCCACCAGCCGGCCAGAACGAACCCACCGAAGGCGCCGAGCAACGGCGCCGCGGCCAGCACGGCGATGGCAAGCAGGCCGCTTCGCCCGAGGCGCCGGCCGCCGCACAGGCGGCACCACTCGAAGCCCAGAATGGCCCCCGCCACGACCAGCAAGGCATCGCTGTAGGGCGGACCGAAATAGAGGATCGCAAGCACCGGGGGCGCCAGGACCAGGGCCGAGACGACCCGCAATGCGAGCCCCCGGAAGCGTTCACCGCGAGCTGGCGGTGGCGCCATAGCGTCGGTCGCGGCGTTGGAACTCCTCGAGGGCATTGCAGAAATCGTCCTTGTCGAAATCCGGCCACAACTTGTCGATGAACACCAGCTCGCTGTAGGCGGACTGCCACAACAGGAAGTTGCTGATGCGCTGCTCGCCGCTGGTCCTGATCAGCAGATCCGGATCGGGCAGGCCGGCGGTCGCCAGTTCGCGCTCGAAGGTTTCCTCGTCGATCGAGTCCGGATTCAGCAGGCCGTCCCGGGCCGCAACGGCCAGTCGACGGGCTGCCGTGAGGATTTCCTGGCGGCCGCCATAGCTCAAGGCAATGGTAAGGTTCAGGCGCTCGCGACCGGTTACGCGCTGCTCCGCCTCTCCGATCATCGTCACGACGTCCGGCGGCAGCCGATCCCGCTCGCCGATCACGCGCAGGCGAATCGCGTTCTTATCCAGCTCGGCGATTTCGCTCTTCAGATAGCGCCGCAGCAGGCCCATCAGGTCCTCGACCTCGGTGGGCGGGCGTCGCCAGTTCTCGGCGGAAAAGCCGAACAGGGTCAAATACGGCACCTCCATTTCGATCGCCGAGCGCACCGTCCGCCGAACCGCCTCGGCGCCCTTTTGGTGCCCGACGGTTCGCGGCAGGCCGCGTGAACGGGCCCAGCGCCCGTTGCCGTCCATGATGATGGCCACGTGGCGGGCCCACTGCGGGCGTGGCTTCGCGTAATGGAGGTCCATCCTGTTCCTTCTTGCCGCGGCCGGCCGGCAGCCACCCGCAGGCCGTTCAGACCTGCAGGATCTCCTGCTCTTTCTGGGCCAGGGTGTCGTCGATCACCTTGATGTGGGAGTCGGTCATCTCCTGGATCCGCTCGCTCCAGTCATGGTGCTCGTCCTTGGAGATCTCCCCATCCTTCTCCATCCGCTTGAGCATCTCCATGCCGTCGCGGCGAACATTGCGCACGGCGACCCGCGCCTGCTCGGCGTACTTTCCGGCGATCTTCGTCAGTTCGATGCGGCGCTCTTCCGAGAGGGCCGGGATCGGGACCCGGATCAACTGCCCGTCACTGGCCGGATTGAGACCGAGCCCGGAATCCCGTATCGCGCGCTCGACCGCACCGACCATGCTGCGGTCCCAAACCTGGACCGTGACCATGCGCGGCTCGGGAACCGAAACCGTGCCCACCTGGGTAATCGGCATAGTCGCGCCATAGGCCTCGACCGTGACCGGCTCCAGCAGGCTGGCGGACGCGCGACCGGTGCGCAGGCCGGCCAGTTCCTTGCGCAATGCCTCCAATGCCCCATCCATGCGCCGTTGGATGTCCTTCAGGTCCGGTTCGGCCATCGCTGTTGCTCCTCATCCCTTGGTCACAGGACGTGTCGATTGCAAGAACTAGTCGACCCGCGTGCAATAGCCCTCGCCGCGCACAACCTTGGCGAAGGCACCCGGCTCGTAAATCGAGAACACCAGGATCGGGATCTCGTTCTCCCGCGCCAACGAGATAGCGGCGTGGTCCATCACGCCGAGATCCCCGGTAAGGACGTCGCGATAGGACAGCCGCTCATAACGCATGGCGGTCGGGACCTTGACCGGATCGGCGTCATAGACCCCATCGACCTTGGTTCCCTTGAGCAGCAGGTCGCAGCCCATCTCGGAGGCGCGCAAGGCCGCGGCGGTGTCGGTCGTGAAAAAGGGATTGCCGGTCCCGGCGCCGAAGATCACCACCCGGCCCTTTTCCATATGCCTCACGGCGCGCCGGCGGATGTAGGGCTCGGCAACCGCGGCCATGGGTATCGCCGACTGGACCCTGGTGGCGACGCCGGAGCGTTCCAGGGCGTTCTGCATGGCCAGCGCGTTGATGACGGTGGCCAGCATGCCCATGTAGTCGGCCGTTGCGCGCTCCATGCCCGCCGAAGCGCCGGCGAGGCCGCGGAAGATGTTTCCGCCGCCCACCACCAGGCAGACCTGCACGCCCATGTCGACGACCGCCTTCACGTCCTCGGCGATCTGTTTGATCATGTCCGGATCGAGGCCGTAGTCCCGCTGGCCCATCAGGGCCTCACCGGAGATCTTGAGGAGGACTCGCTTTACGTCTGGACTGTCAGACATGGCGGCAGTGAACCCGAGAGGCCGCGTAGTGGCGTCTTCCAATCGCCCGACCGGCGCGGCGGCGGCCTCCGCCCCCCGGTACCCAGCACGACGCCCACGGCACGGCCGCCGGGCCTCTAGCGACCCAGCGTCGCCGCCACTTCGGCCGCGAAGTCGCTACTTTCGCGCTCAATTCCCTCGCCGAGCTGAAGCCGCACGAAGCCTGCCACCTTGACCGGAGCGCCCAGGTCCTTCGAGGCCCGCTCGACCACCTCGCGCACCTTCGACTCCCCGTCTATCACGTAGGTCTGCTCCAGCAGGCAGACCTCCTCGTAGAACTTGCGCAGCCGGCCCTCGACCATCTTCTCGATGATCTGTTCAGGCTTGCCGCTCGCGCGCGCCTGATCGACCAGCACCTGCCGCTCCCGCTCCAGGCTGGAGGGGTCGACATCGCCGGTGTCAACGGCCTCCGGCCGGGCCGCGGCCACGTGCATGGCGAGCTGCTTGCCGAGACCTGCCAGCGCCGTCGCATCGGCCGCCGATTCGAGCGCGACCAGAACGCCGATCTTGCCGAGACCCGGTGCCACCTGACCATGCACGTAGGACGCCACGACTCCTTCGGAAACCGCCAACGCGGCCGCGCGGCGCAGCGTCATGTTCTCCCCGATGGTCGCGATCATGTGGGTCAACTCGTCGGCGACGTTGCGCCCACTGCCGGGATAGTCGGCAGCCTTGATATCCTCGATGTCGCCGCCGACCTGGAGCGCGATCTGCGCGCATCCACCGACGAAAGACTGGAAGGCATCGTTGCGGGCAACGAAGTCGGTCTCCGCATTGACCTCAACCACGGCGCCACGCGGCCCCTCCGAGGCCACCCCGATCAAGCCCTCGGCGGCGACCCGGCCGGCTTTCTTGGCAGCCGCCGCCAACCCCTTCTTGCGCAGCCAGTCCACGGCCTCCTGAAGGTCGCCCGAGGTCTCGGTCAGCGCCTTCTTGCAGTCCATCATGCCCGCGCCGGTCTTCTCGCGC
>CAZDBC010000199.1:0-6364 GCA_964503295.1 uncultured Kiloniellaceae bacterium
CGTCGCGCTTGAAGTAGATCTTCGCGCCGCGGTCTCCCTGGGCCAGCGCCTCGGTCAGCCGTTCGGCGAACCACAGCGGGCTCGGACGGCCGACGTAGTGCTTGGCGTAGTAGTCGTACTCGGACTGGAAGCTCGGATCGCGGCGTGCGGCGTTGTAGGCGCGCTCGACCTCGAGGATCAGCGGCATCAGGGTCTCGGCGACGAAGCGGCCGCCGAAGATGCCGGAGTGGCCGCGCTCGTCGGGGCCGGCCCGGAAGGTGTTGAGGCTCTGGGTCATGTCGGTCCGTAAGGCTCGAAGACCGCGGACTTTGCCCGATTAGGCGGGGCATCGCAACGCCCCCCGCTGCCCTGACGCCGGTGCGACAGGCCTCAGACGGCGCGACTGTGGCGCGCCTCGCCCGGACGCAGGTAGCCGTCGAAGACGGCCGCCACCGCGCGCAGCAGCGGCCGGCCGGCCTCGGTGACGGTCAGCCGGCCGCCGTCGAGCTCGATCAGGCCGTCGGCGGCCAGCGCCTGCAAATCGGCCCGTTCCAACGCGAACGCGAGTGGCGCGAGCGACGGTTCGGCATCCAGGTCGACTTCCAGGTCGCACATGATGCGCTCGATGACCCGGCGCCGGCGCCGGTCGTCCTCGTGGAGCGCGACGCCGCGCTGCGTTGCCGGCCGGCCGGCGAGAACGGCCGCGCGGTAGGCCGGCAGCTCGGCCGCGTTCTGGACGTAGCCCTGTGGCAGGGCGCCGATCGCGGAGAGTCCGAAGCCGAGCAGAACCGCCGTCGGGTCGGTGGTATAGCCCTGGAAGTTGCGGCGCAGCCGGCCCTCGGCCAGGCCGCGCGCCATGCTGTCGTCGGGCCGCGCGAAGTGATCCAGACCGATGCGCCGATAGCCGGCGGCAACCAGGCGGGCCGCGGCCGTTTCGGCCTGGGCGAAGCGCGCCTCCCTGCCGGGCAGCGCCGCCTCGGGCAACAGGCGCTGATGGCGCTTCATGTGCGGCACATGGGCATAGCCGAAGAGCGCGATCCGGTCCGGTTTCAGGTCGAGCGCGGCATCCACGGTGGCCTCGACCATCGCCGTCGTCTGGTGGGGCAGGCCGTACATGAGATCGAGATTGATCGCCCGGACACCGGCCGCCCGAAGGCGCTCCACCGCGGCGCAGGTGACCTCGACCGGCTGGATGCGGTTGATCGCCCGCTGGACCTTCGGGTTGATGTCCTGGACCCCGATCGAGGCGCGATTGAGCCCGCCATGGGCGAAGGCCGCCAGGGTCTCCTCGCCGAGCACGCGCGGGTCGACCTCGACCGCGATCTCGGCGTCGGCCGTGAAGCCGAAGGCCTTCGCCAGGCGCGCGAAGAGCCGCTCGATGTCGCCGGCGGCGAGCAGGCTGGGCGAGCCGCCGCCGAAATGAAGATGGGCGATCGGGTGGCCCGGGCCGAGCCGTTCGGCGATCAGGTCGATCTCGCTCAGCAGGAGATCGACATAGTCGGCGACCGGCTTGTAGCGGTTGGTGACCTTGGTGGTGCAGCCGCAGAACCAGCACAAAGAGCTGCAGAACGGGATGTGCAGATAGGCCGAAATCGGCGTGCCCGCAGGCACCGCGTCCAGCCAGGCACGGTAGCTCTCGCCCCCGATGCCGGCGTGAAAATGCGGCGCGGTCGGATAGCTCGTGTAGCGCGGCAGCGGCCGGTCGTACTTCTCCAGCAGCGCGGCATCGAGCGGAACGGACATAACGGCCACCTCCGGCGCCAGCCTGACGCAAGGGCGCGAAGCGTCAAGCGGACCAAGCGTCGCAGGAGGAAAACCGGTGCCACCCGGTTTAAAGGCGCGCGGCCTCCTGGAGGAAGGCGCGGATCTTCTCCGGGCTCTTGACCCCGGGGCGTTCCTCGACGCCCGAGGAGACGTCGACCGCCGGGGCGCGCGAGACGCGCACCGCGCCGGCCAGGTTCTCGACCTTGAGCCCGCCGGCGAGCATCCAGGGCAGGCGCCAGCGGCGTCCGCGCAGGAGGGTCCAGTCGAAGCTGCGGGCGTTGCCGCCGGGCAGCGCCTCGGCGTCGTCCCGCGACGGGCGGGCGTCGAACAGCAGGCGGTCGGCGACTGCCGTATAGGGCTCGGCTCGCGCTAGGTCCTCGGCGCTCTCCACTTTGATCACCTTCATGACCGGTCGCCCGAAGCGCCCGCGGACATCCGCGACCCGCGCCGACGGCTCCTCGCCGTGCAGTTGAATGAGGTCGAGCGGCACCTCGGCCAGAGTCCGGCTCAGGGTCTCGTCGTCGGGATCGACGAAGAGGCCGACCTTGACGATTCCGGTCGGCACGAGGCCGGCGAGCGCCCGCGCCGCCTCCGGCCGCAGGTTGCGCGGGCTGCGCGGATAGAAGACGAAGCCGACGAAGGCCGCGCCGCCTTCCACCGCGGCGTGCGTCGCCGCGGGGCTGTCCAGTCCGCAAATCTTGACGGCGAGGGTCATGACGGCCGAGTTCTCCCCGCTGCCGCCTCAAAGGTCAACGCGATTTGACGCCTGCGCTTCAGCCGTCCAGTTCGGCGACGATGCGTCTGGCCGCCGCGACCGGGTCCGGCGCGGCCGTGATCGGCCGGCCGACCACAAGGTAGTCCGCTCCGGCAGCGATCGCCTCGGCCGGCGTGGTGACCCGCTTCTGGTCGCCGGCGACGGCCCAATCCGGGCGAATTCCGGGCACCAGCAGCACGAACTCCGGGCCGCAGGCCGTGCGCAGAAAGGCGATCTCGCGGGGGCTGCAGACCACGCCGTCGAGGCCGCAGTCCTGCGCCAAGAGCGCGAGCCTGCGCACCTGCTCGGCGACCGGGCCGCGCTGGCCGACCGCCTCGAGGTCGGCGTCGTCGAGGCTGGTGAGCACCGTGACCGCGAGCAGCAGCGGCCGCGGCACCTCGAGCTCGGCGGCGCCTTCGGCGACCGCCTCGACCGCGGCGCGCATCATGGCCGGCCCGCCGGCCGCGTGCAGATTGACGATGGCCGGGCGCAGGTGCAGCGCGGCGCGCAGCGCACCGGCCACGGTGTTGGGAATGTCGTGGAACTTGAGGTCGAGGAACAGCCGCTCGCCGCCGGCCGCGGCGCGCACCCCGTCCGGCCCCTGGGCGGTGAACAGCTCCTTGCCGATCTTGACCCCGCCGACCTCGCCGGCCAGGGCCTGGGCCAGGGCGGCGGCGCGCCGCAGATCGGGCAGGTCGAGCGCGACGAAGAGGCGCGCCTTGGGGTCGTCGGCCGAGTCGGACAGCCGGCTCTCGGCGCGCTCAGACAGCATTCTCCACCTCCTCCCCGGCGGCCCAGCGGATGAACGGAGCGGGTGCGAGCCGGCCGGTGACGACCGCGGCGATGCGCTCGCCCATCAGGGCCCCGAACTTGAACATGTGCCCGGTGCAGCCGGTGACCGAAAGCAGACGGCCGGTGTGCCGGGCAACGAAGCGCTCGTCCGGACTCCAGGCGTAATAGCAGATCCGCCCGTCGACCGCGCGGTAGGACTCGAACTCCTTGAACTGCCCGGCGAAATAGCGCAGCACCGCGGCCGGCTCCTCCGCGCCGAGGACACGCGGGTCGTCAGGATCCCCCGGCCGCTTGTAGAGCGCGCAGCCGACCTTGAGGCGCGTGCCGCGCAGCGGCGGCGCGGCGTAGAGGTCGGTGTCGTTCTGCAGGTGGACGAGGATCGGCGAGCGCTCCCAGGCGGCGCGGAAACGGGCCGGCGGTTCCAGGTAGGCGACGACCTGGCGGCGCGGCGTGACGCCGTCGACCGCGTCCGGCAGGAGCTTGCCGGTCCAGGCGCCGGTCGCCGCGACTGCCGCGTCGAAGCGCTCGCTGCCGCCGCGCGCCAGCTCGATCTGGCCGCTCTCCGCGTCGATGGCGGCGATGCGCGTGTCGGGCCGCAGCGCGACGCCGCGCTGTGCAAGATGGTCGGCCAGGTCGGTGACGATGCGGTCGGCGAGCAGCAGGCCGCCGCGGCTGTCGTAGAGGCCCCAGCAGCCCGCGGGCAGAAGCAAATGAGGTGCGAGCGAGTCCAGCTCGTGGCGGTCGAGGCGGCGGGCGGGCTTGCCGAGCGCCTCGAGCGTGGCCGCCGAGCGGTCCGCCCAGTCGTCCGGCGCGGTGCAGAGGGCGAGCGTGCCGGCCTCCTCGTAGTGGCTGGCGCCGAGGTCGCGCCACAGCCGCTCCCAGGCCGGAAAAGCCTCGTCGACCATGCGGCAATAGCCCGGCTGGTCGGCGTAGAAGCTGCGGATCAGCCGATGCTCGTCGAACGAGGCCGAATCCGGGTTGGGGATGAGCCCCTGGTCGAAGACCTCCACCTCGTGGCCGTCGCGGTTCAGCGCCCAGGCGGCGCAGAGGCCGACCACGCCCGCGCCGACTACGGCGACTTTCATGTTTTCTGCCTCCTCACCTTGTCCTGCCGCCGCCATGCGGCGCTCACGCGCGTTCGACCGTCAACTGGGCCGCGGCCAGGTCCTCGAGTGCCGTGCCGACCGACTTGAAGAGCGTGATCTGGTCGTAGAAGCGCCGCCCGGCGCGCTCGCCGCGCGTCATCTCCGAGAGGTCCGCGGCGATGTCGTCGGTGCTGAGCGCGCCCGCGGCGACCGCCTGTACGATGTCGCCGGCCTCGGCGCAAGCGCCGGCGCGCGTGTCGACGAAGACGCGGGCGCGGCGCATGGTCTCGTCGTCGCACTCGCGCATTTCGGGCGTGAAGGCGCCGACCAGATCGACGTGCTGGCCCGGGCGCAGCCAGGCCCCGCGCAGCAGCGGCTCCCGGCTCAGCGTCGCACAGGAGATGACGTCGGCGCCGGCCACGGCGGAGGACAGGTCGACGGTCGAAGCGACGCGGAAACTGCGCCGGTTCATGCTGTGGGCGAGGCGCGCGGCCTTGGCGGGGTCGCGGCCCCAGACCAGCACGTTGCAGATCGGCCGCACGGCGGCGTGGGCCATGATCAGGTGCGGCGCGAGGCGGCCCGTGCCGATCATCAGCAGGCGTTCGCTGTCCGGGCGCGAGAGGTAGCGCGAGGCAAGGGCCGAGGCCGCCGCCGTGCGCTTGACGGTCAGCGTCGGCCCGTCGATCAGTGCCCGCGGCGAGCCGCTGCGGCCGTCGAGCAGGAGATAGGCGCCCATCATGGCGGGCAGGCCGCGCGCGCCGTTGCCGGGAAAGATGGTGGCCAGCTTGACGCCGATGTGGCGTCCGCTCTCCCAGGCCGGCATCAGCAACAGCGAGGCGTCCGCTTCGCCGGGCACGGCGATCCGATGGTGGTGGCGCGCCGGCACCGCGATGTCCCGGCGGAAGGCCTGGCGCAGCCGTTCGACCAGCGTCTCGTAGTCGAGAGCCGCCTCGACCTCGGCCGCCGCGACGACCCGCATCGAGGCTCAGCGCGAGCCCGACAGCACGGCGAGTGAACCTGCCGTTTCGCCTTGCGAGTCCGGACTGCCGCGGCGCAGGCGCTCGATCTCGGCCTTGGCGCGGGCGAGCTGGCGCTGGGTCTCGAGCAGATCGCGGTTCACCGTGTCGAGCTCGTAGCGGCCGCGCCGCGCGCGCTCGCGCGTGCGGTGGCCCGAGAACCAGGCGACCAGGCCGCCGCACAGGAAGCCGACGAAGAGCGCGGCCAGCACCATCAGAAAGAGCGGCAGGGTGATTTGGTACTCGAGCGGCCAGAGATTCAACTGCGTCGGCGTGCGGTTGGCGACCGCGAAGACGATGAACAGCACGAGCAGCGGCAGCGTGATGATCCAGGAGAGGTGCTTCACGGGACGGGCGTACCTCGCTGATCGGGGCGGCGGACGACGCGGTTATCCTGCGGCAGGCCGCGGGCGCTTGCAAGGCGGGCAGGGCAGGGCCCGGCCGGGGAAGAAGGGCGCGCGGACGTCCGCGGCGCGCCGACGCCTAAGGCTGATCGCCGTTCAGACGCTCGCGCAACTGCTTGCCGGTCTTGAAGAAGGGCGTGTGCTTCTCGGCCACGTGTACCGCGGTTCCCGTGCGCGGGTTGCGCCCGGTGCGCGCCGCCCGATGCTTGACCGAGAAGGCGCCGAAGCCGCGCAACTCGACCCGGTCGCCGCGGGCCAGCGCGGCCGCGATCTCCTCGAAGATGGTCGTGACGATGCGTTCCACATCGCGGTGATAGAGATGCGGGTTCTGATCCGCGATCTGTTGGATCAACTCCGACTTGGTCATGTTCCCCCCTTGCCTGTCGAACCTGCCCTCCCCCCGGCAGTCGTCCGACCGACGACATTCGCCGTCCGACGCTGTCAGGCCTGGTCCCGCCTCGAGGTCTCGGCGTTTGCCAAGGCGGACCCGGCGGCCGGAGCCAGCCGCGCGCGTGTTGTTTGTTGCCCTGTGCGAAAAAAGGTGCCAGAGGCCCGGCAGGGCGTCAAGTT
>CAZDBC010000200.1:0-2689 GCA_964503295.1 uncultured Kiloniellaceae bacterium
GCCGTGCCCCGGCGAGCCGATTGCGATCGACCTGCCGGAAGGACTATCGTGAATGGCTGAAAGGAGGCCGGTCAATGGATAGGCAGGAAGCCATGCCGATGGGGATCGTTCTCGAGCGACGGAAGATCGATCATCCCTGGAAGGCCTATGACTGGCGCCCGGTTGCTCTCATCCCGGGGGCCGGACCGCTCGATGCCCGCGGCGACTGGCGACTGCTGCAGGAGGGCGAAGGTTGGTCGCGCTGGCATGCCGGTACCCTGACCCTCGAGCTCTTTCGCAAGGAGACCGAGGGGTATCGCGTCAACCTGTCGCAGAGCCCCCCGAGAATCTTCGTCGTGCTGCGCAGCGGCCCCGACGCCGACTGCGCTCATGAGTTGGTGCCGTTTCTGGTCACGGCCTGTCCTTATGAGGCGCAGGACTACCTCGACAGCGGCGATGACCTGGTCGAGGGGGTAGCCATGCCTCCGCCCATCATCGCCTTCGTGCAGGCCTTCGTCGATCAGCACCACGTGGATGAACCATTCCACAAGCGCAAACGGAAGAAGCACGGCACCGGCGAAGAGAGCTTCGCGCGCAGGCCGTCGTCCCGGCCGCGCCGGGTAGGCTGATCCGGTGGCAACCAGGGACCAAGGCGATCCTTTGGCCGACGGCTTCCTGTCGCGCTGGTCGCGCCTCAAGCAGGAGCGACGCGAAGAGGAGCCGGAGACCGCGCCGGCGGTAACGGAGAACCGGGGCGAGGCCGCCGCCGGCCCGCCATCGCAGACGACCGCCAAGGGCGATGACGCGCCTTTCGATCCGGAGCAGTTGCCCGACATCGACAGTCTGACTTCAGAGTCCGACTTCACTCCCTTCCTGCGTGAGGGCGTGCCCGAGGCGCTGCGCCGGCAAGCGCTGCGGAGACTGTGGCGGCTCAACCCGGTGTTCGCCAACCTGGACGGCTTGAACGACTATGACCAGGACTTCAGCGACGCGGCAACGGTGATCAAGGGCCTGAAGACGCTGTATCAGGTCGGCAGGGGCATCGGCCATCCGGCATCCGACGCGCCCGACGATCAGGAGCGGGGCGACGAGGGCGCCGATCCGGACGGGGGCATCGAAAAGCCGACGACTGCGTCCACCGGCACCGAATCGCCCGCGCGTCCGGAGCCTTCGACGGTCCCGGCGCTCGACCGAACGAGCGCTTCGTCGGCCGGCGACGTCGGCGAAGCCGAGCGGCTCGCCGGGGCGGCGCAACCAGCCAGGCCACAAGAGGTTTATTCCTCAGTTCCGACGGCTCCCGAGCGGACGTCGGAAGAGCCGTCGGAGCAATCCGGCGCCGGGCAGCCGGCCGTCGGAAGGCAAAAGGGAAGCGCGGTGCGCCGCCGTTGGGGTCAGTTCGGCGAGGGTTGACCGACCGCCAGATGGATCTTCCGGCCTTCTGAGGGAAGCCGGACGGCCACCCAGCTCAACGGGCCCGAAGCCGGTGCCATGGCCAAGGGATGTCGGTGTCCTTGCGGGTCTGATCGTCCTTTATAGCCGCCAGATGCCGCGCCATGAGAGCGCGCGGCAGGCTTCGGCACCGGCCTTTTGTGCTGCAGTGCAGAAATGCCCTGATGCTTGACTTGCTGTCATGCCGGGTTTCTAATTCTTTCTCTAGAATCATGATTGCGGGCACAATAAGAACGGCGTGATTGCGCCAATCGGCCAACGGCGGCCAAGAACCGCCGATGCCGGATTTGTCAGGAGAGTTCCGCGCTGACGCGTGGAAGGCTGAGGAACGCCTTGGACGAACCTTCGGGTTTGGAGCATATCCTTGAAGAGGATCGCCTGCGCGCACAGTGGTACGCGCTTTTGGGCCGCCTCCTCTCTGCGCCTGCCGACGATGCGACCCTGCAGTTTTGCGCCCGCTTGCAGGGCGACCAAACCGAGTTGGGCAAGGGGGTTGCCGCACTGGCGGCCGCCGCGCGTTGCACCACTGTATCAGCGGTGCGCGACGAGTACTTTCAGCTCTTCATCGGCCTCGGAAAGGGCGAGTTGCTGCCCTTCGCTTCCTATTATCTGACCGGATTCCTGAACGAGAAGCCGCTCGCTGCGCTGCGCGGCGATATGGCGAAGCTGGGCATCGCCCGCGATCCTGCAGTACCGGAGCCGGAGGACCATATCGCCGCCCTGTGCGAGATGATGGCTGGGCTGATCACTGGCGCCTTCGAGGAGCCGGCCGATCTGGCAACGCAGCGGCAGTTCTTCGACAGGCACATCGGCTGCTGGGCGCCGCGGTTCTTCGAGGACCTGCAGGCCGCCCAGTCTGCCGCCTTCTACATGCCGGTCGGCACGCTCGGCCGCGTATTCATGTCGATCGAGAGCGAGGCCTTCGACATGGCGGCCTGATCGGGTGACAGTGCGGCGCGGAGAATGGTGGGTGCTCCGCGACAATCGCCGCAAGGATCTCAAAATCCCACCGTTGCATGCATGCACAGGAAGAAAGGCTAGGCCATGACCAAGAAGACGGAATCGCCGGCGGTGGGACGCCGGGAGTTCTTCCGCAAGGCAGGGATGGGCGCCGGCGCTGTCGGCGCGGCCGCGGTCGTCGCCGCCGCCAAGGACGGCAAGGCGGAAGAAGCCGGCGCGGAGCGTTCGGCGCGTGCCGGCTACCGTGAGACGAGCCACGTAAAGCGGTTCTACGAGCTCGCGCGCTTCTGAGACGCGTACG
>CAZDBC010000200.1:2699-6334 GCA_964503295.1 uncultured Kiloniellaceae bacterium
AAGGCCGAAAGGCAGAAGAAATAGGGTAGGAGAGGTCAATGCTCACCAAGAAGACGAATGGGGTTGCGAACGGCCCCCGTTTGTCAAAGGCGCTGGCGGCGATGGCGGCGAGCGCAATTGACCGACGGACATTCCTCAAGCGCTCCGGTCTGGCCGCGGGCGGTGTCGCGGCAGCCAGCCTGCCCTTCGGGCGGGTCAAGAAGGCCGAGGCGGCAAGCGCTGCCGGCGATGGCGCGATGAAGCTGGTGAAGTCGGTCTGCACGCACTGCTCGGTCGGCTGCAGCGTGATCGCCGAGGTGCAGAACGGCGTCTGGGTCGGCCAGGAGCCGGGCTGGGACAGCCCGTTCAACCTCGGCGCCCATTGCGCCAAGGGCGCCTCGGTGCGAGAGCACGCGCACGGTGAGCGGCGCCTCAAGCATCCGACCAAGATGGTCGACGGCAAGTGGCAGAAGATCTCCTGGGACGAGGCGATCAACGAGATCGGCGACAAGCTGCTCGAGATCTACCAGTCGTCCGGCCCCGATTCAGTCTATTGGCTCGGCTCCGCAAAGCACAACAACGAGCAGGCCTATCTGATTCGCAAGTTCGCCGCCTTCTGGGGCAGCAACAACGTCGATCACCAGGCGCGAATCTGTCACTCGACCACGGTCGCGGGCGTCGCCAACACCTGGGGCTACGGCGCGATGACCAACAGCTACAACGACATCCACAACTCGCGCGCCATCTTCCTGATCGGCGGCAACCCGGCCGAGGCGCATCCGGTGTCGTTGCAGCACATGCTCAAGGCGAAGGAGCAGAACAACGCGCCCTTCATCGTGTGCGACCCGCGCTTCACGCGTACGGCCGCCCACGCCGACGAGTTCGTGCGCTTCCGGCCCGGCACCGATGTTGGCCTGATCTGGGGCATCCTCTGGCACGTTTTCGAAAACGGCTGGGAGGACAAGGAGTTCATCCGCCAGCGCGTCTGGGGCATGGACCAGATCCGGGCCGAGGTCGCCAAGTGGACGCCCGAGGAGGTGGAGCGTGTCACCGGCGTGCCGGGCTCGCAGGTCAAGCGGGTCGCGCGCACCCTGGCCAACAACCGTCCGTTCACCATCATCTGGTGCATGGGCGGGACCCAGCACACGAACGGCAACAACAACACCCGGGCTTACTGCGTGCTCGGCCTGGCGCTCGGCGTCATCGGCACCCAGGGCGGCGGCACCAACATCTTCCGCGGCCACGACAACGTTCAGGGTGCGACGGACCTCGGCGTGCTGTGCCACACCCTGCCGGGTTACTACGGGCTGGCGACCGGTTCCTGGAAGCACTGGGCCCGGGTCTGGGACGTCGACTACGAGTACCTGAAGAGCCGCTTCCACAGCCAGGAGCTGATGGAGGCCAGCGGCGTGCCGGTGTCGCGCTGGTTCGACCTCGCGCTCGAGGCCAAGGAAAACATCGACCAGCCCGACAATCTCCGGGCCATGGTCTTCTGGGGCCACGCGCCAAACTCGCAGACCCGCCTGCCCGACATGAAGCGGGCGATGGAGAAGCTCGATCTGCTGGTCGTGATCGATCCCTATCCGACCATGACGGCGGTGATGCACGACCGCAAGGACGGGGTCTATCTGCTGCCGGCGGCGACGCAGTTCGAGACTTACGGCTCGGTGACCGCGTCCAACCGTTCGCTGCAGTGGCGGGAGACGATCTTCGATCCGCTTTTCGAATCGAAGACGGATCACGAGATCATGTATCTCTTCGCCAAGAAGCTCGGGTTCGCCGACGAGATGTTCAAGAACATCAAGGTGAACGGCAACGAGCCGCTGATCGAGGACATCACCCGCGAGTTCAACCGCGGCATGTGGACGATCGGCTACACCGGCCAGTCGCCCGAACGTCTGCGATTGCACATGGCCAACCAGCACACCTTCGACAGGACCACCCTGCAGGCGAGGGGCGGTCCGGCCGACGGCGACTATTACGGCCTGCCTTGGCCGTGCTGGGGCACGGCCGAAATGGGCCATCCCGGCACGCCGGTGCTCTATGATACCTCGAAGCCGGTGGCCGAGGGCGGCCTGTGCTTCCGTGCCCGCTTCGGCGTCGAACGCGACGGCGACAACCTGCTGGCGGAGGGCAGCTATCCGGTCGGCTCGGAGATCCAGGACGGCTATCCCGAGTTCACCATGGCCATGCTCCAGAGCCTCGGCTGGGACAAGGACCTGACCGAGGAGGAGAGGGCGACGATCGACGCCATCGCGGGCGAAAAGACCAACTGGAAGACCGACCTGTCGGGCGGAATCCAGCGGGTCGCGATCAAGCACGGTTGCGCGCCATTCGGAAATGCCAAGGCACGCACGGTGGTGTGGAATTTCCCGGATCCGGTGCCTCTGCACCGCGAGCCGCTCTACACGCCGCGGCGCGACCTGGTCGCCGACTATCCGACCTACGAGGATCGCAAGATGTACCGTCTCCCGATCCTCTACAAGTCGATCCAGGAGAAGGACTTCGCGGCCGATTTCCCGATCGTGCTGACGTCCGGACGCCTGGTCGAGTATGAAGGCGGCGGCGACGAGACACGGTCGAATCCTTGGCTGGCCGAGCTCCAGCAGAACATGTTCATCGAGGTCAATCCGGTCGACGCCAACAACCTCGGCGTCAAGGACGGTGCAATGGTCTGGGTGCACGGTCCGGAAGGCGCCAAGGTCCGGGTCATGGCGATGGTGACCGAGCGGGTCGGCCAGGGCGTCGCCTTCATGCCGTTCCACTTCGGCGGCCATTGGCAGGGTGAGGACCAGCGGCACAAGTATCCCGCCGGTGCCGACCCCTATGTCCTGGGCGAGGCGACCAATACGGCCCAGACCTATGGCTACGACTCGGTGACCAACATGCAGGAAACCAAGGCAACGCTCTGCCGCATCGAGCCTGCGTAAGGAGACTCTACGAATGGCACGGATGAAATTTCTTTGTGATGCCGAGCGTTGCATCGAGTGCAACGCCTGTGTCACCGCTTGCAAGAACGAGCACGAGGTGCCCTGGGGCGTGAACCGGCGGCGCGTCGTGACCATCAACGACGGCAAGCCGGGTGAACGCTCCATCTCGGTCGCCTGCATGCACTGCTCCGACGCGCCCTGTATGGCCGTCTGTCCGGTCGACTGCTTCTATGAGACCGAGGAAGGCGTGGTGCTGCATTCGAAGGACCTCTGCATCGGGTGCGGCTACTGCTTCTATGCCTGCCCGTTCGGTGCGCCGCAGTACCCACAGGCGGGGAACTTCGGCAGCCGGGGCAAGATGGACAAGTGCACCTTCTGCGCCGGCGGGCCGGAAGAAGACACCTCTTCGGCCGAGTTCCAAAAGTACGGCCGCAATCGTCTGGCCGAAGGAAAGCTGCCGCTGTGCGCGGAGATGTGCTCGACCAAGGCCCTGCTCGCCGGAGACGGCGACGTGGTGTCCGACATCTACCGGGAGCGGGTGGTCGCGCGCGGTTTCGGCTCGGGCGCCTGGGGCTGGGGCACGGCCTATCAGCAGAAGTCCGGATCCTGATTTGGCGGCTTACGCCTGGTCAGAGTGATGTCGAGGGGGGCGGCGTTGCGCCGCCCCCTTTGTGTCCCGGTGGACCCTTGGGCGCCCGGCGCGGCCTCCTGAACCGGAGGCGGCGC
>CAZDBC010000201.1:0-6314 GCA_964503295.1 uncultured Kiloniellaceae bacterium
ACCACCGCGCCCAAGCGTTTGGCGGTGGCGATCGCCTGCAGGCCGGCGACGCCGGCGCCCATGACGAGAACCTTGGCGGTATCGATGGTGCCGGCGGCGGTCATCATCATGGGAAAGGCACGGCCGAACTCGGCGGCCGCATCGAGCACCGCCTTGTAGCCGGCGAGATTGGCCTGGCTCGACAACACGTCCATGGACTGCGCGCGCGTGATACGCGGCATGAGGTCCATGGCGAAGCAGGTCAGCCCGTGCCCGGCCAGCGAATTCAGTTCGTCGCCGGCGCGGAAGGGATCGAGAATGGCGACCAGCACGGCATCGGCGGGATAGGCCGAGAGATCCTCGGGCTGCGGCCGCTGTACCTTGAGGAGAAGCTGCGCCCCCTCCAGCGCCTGACCGGCATCCTTGCCGATGGTCGCGCCGGCCTCCTCGAAGGCGGCGTCGGAGAAGGAGGCGCCGGCGCCGGCCGACCTTTCCACGCTCACCGTGCAGCCGAGGTCGACCAGCTTCTTGACCGTTTCGGGCGAGGCGGCGACGCGCGCCTCGTTCGGGCGCCGCTCCCGAAGGATGGCGATCTTCATGGCATAACTTCCCCTGCCCCCTCGTGGCCGGCGGGCCCGGCTGCCGAATGAATAGAGCGCGCCGACCGGCGCGCCCGGACGCTGCGGCCCCATTTAATGGCCCAGAGGGCCAAGGCCATGCAAGCCCTTTACCGGATTCGCCAGGGAACGGCGAATTTGCGCAATTCGCTGCGACAGGACCCGGCGTAGGCTCTTGCCAGAGTTGCAAAGGAGCCCTCGTTCCGGAGATTGAAGATGACGAGGAACCAGCCGTTCCGCTTCTTCGACAACCGCGAGAAATACCTGCAGTTCGTCTCGACCTGCGGCGAGAAATGGGCGATCGCCGAGCGTATCGGCGCCGAGCTTCATGCCCTGCAGCCACGGCCGCCGGTCCTGACGCTGTTCGATGCCGGAATGGGCGACGGCACGGTGCTGAGCTCGGTGCTGCGCGGCCTCCACGACCACCATCCGACGGTACCGTTCCTCGTGATCGGCAAGGAGATCTCGGTCGAGGACCTGCGCATGACCCTGGAGAAGCTGCCCGACCGCTTCTCGGAGCACCCCAGGCTCGTCGTCGCGGTGACCAACATGCACTACCGCGAGGCCCCCGCCCTGCGTCCGGACAGCGCGGACAAGCGCAAGCGCCTGCGCTGGTCCGAGGTCGCGCTCGAGGGTGCGACCGCGCACGAGTTTGACGAACAGATCGACCGGCTCGGCCCGACCATCAAGGACTGGTGGCAGGTGCGCAGCAGCCCGACGACCGGCAATCCGGTCTACGTCGATCCGGCCGTTCTGGTCCTGTTCCGGGCCGACCAGCGCTTCCTGCTCGACGACGTCATCCCGCGGCCGGACCGCGCGCCGCCCGGCTGCGACCTGGTCATCGCGGCCCAGCCGTACCGGGCGCGCACCCCGGCCGAAACCAAGGTGCGGCTGGTGCTCGAGCCCCTGGCACGCGCCTTGGCGCCGGGGGGACGCCTGATCGCAATCCAGTCGACCGGCCAGGATCCGGGCATGGAGATCATCCGCAAGGTCTGGCCCGACGAGGATCCCTTCGTCACGCCCGGCCCGCTGCTGCTCAACACGCTGTGTCGGCGCCTGGCGGAGACGGCTCCGGAGGAGCGCTACCTGGTCGAACGCCGCGGCCAGACCCTGTTCCGCTTCGACTTCGAGGCGCCGGCTTCCGCCTTCCAGGCGCCGATCAGCACTTCGACCCTGCTCGCGGCCTGGAACGCCGCCATTTACGTCGCCCAGATCGACGACCACCACCTCATCGAGGCGATGTCGAGCGGCGCCTATCTGGAGGCCGCCCGCAGCGTTCTGGAACGCTATGGTGGCCTCTGGTTCACCGACGAGTCATTTGTCGTCGCGCGCGCCGCGTAGTTTCTCAGGCAGCGGAGCGGGCCGCCTCCGGCCCGTCGCGGCGGGCAACGACGAAACATTCGTCGACGAACCATAGGCCCTGATGCTGCCGCAGCACCCGGCGCGTGGCGTCCAGATAGTCGGCCCGGCACATCGCTTCGGTCAGGCGCGTCTCGTCGATCTCGGCGACGTAGGTCGCCGCGTTCCAGCCGGCGAGCAGGGTCGAGGTGCCGATCGCGCTCTGCAGCTCGTCGGGATTGAGCTGAAGCACATAACGGAACTCGGCCGTTCCGTCGGACGGCTCGATCAACTCGTAGCGGCCGGCGGCGCCGTGCTCGAGCTCGGCGGCCAGCGCCTCCATCAGTTCGTGTCGCGGCGTCGGGAAAGGCTGCTCGTCCGGCCAGATCGAACGCACGATCTCCAGGCCGGGGTCGCCGCCGCGCGCCTGGATCACGACGAGCCGGCCGCCCGGCGCAAGCTGCCCGGCGAGCGGAGCGAGCACAGCGCCGGCCTTGTCGGCGGCCGGCAGGCGGCCGTGGTAGGGCTGGATCGCGATCATGAGGTCGTAGGCGAGCGGCGGCCCTTCCGGCCGCGGAATCACCCGGTCGAGCGCAAAGGCGTGGTCCGCGCGATAGAACACGAGACACCCGGGCGCGCCCCCCGCGCTGCCATCACCCGACCAGGGCGCGTCGAGGGAGGCAATAGCCTCGCGCATCTGCGCCTCGAATCCGTAGGAGGATGTTCCCTCCAGGGGCACCGCGCGCCAGGCCGCGGCATCCCCGTCACCCGAAAGCCCGGCCGCTCGATAGGGCAGGTTCGTGAACACCACGACCAACTCGGGATGTTCGCGGAAGCGATCGACCAGGCTGCGCAAAGACAGCCGTATAAAGTCGAAGTCGTCCTCCCTGACCACCACGACCAGCGGCACGCTCGGCCAGCGCCGATGCAGGTGCCGCAGGGTCAGATTGAGCACCGAGCCCTCGCCGGCACCGACCTTGTAGAGGCGCAGTGCCGGCGGCCGCGGCGTCATGGCGTCGAACTCGCGACCTATCCGCCGGGCCGCCTCGCGCCCCTCGCTGCAGGTGTTCGCGAACAGCAGGTACTTCTCGCGGCTGTCGAAGACGCGAAACGGCAGTTCCTTGCGGCGGTCGTCCTGCATGCTGTTCCACCCTTGCCATGCGGCCGGTCATCATAGGCGCCTGTGCGCGTGCGAGGTCAAGCAACCGCGGGGCCGGCCGGTACGCATCGCAAAAGCGAATCGAGAGTCTCTGTTAACGATGCTTCCACGAAGCCTGTGTTGAAACAGCCGCGTTCGTCTCCTGGGGACAAGGAGTGACAATGCGGGTTGGATCAGTTGTCTTTTGCGCTCTGTTGGTGCTGGGGGCCTGTGCCTCCGAGCGGGCCGTTCAGCCAAGTGCGACCGTTTCCGACTCCGCGGGCCTGAGGGTCTTCGACGCTGCCATGGCGATCCAGGACGAATGGCTCCACATGCCGATCAAGGGCCGGACGGAATATCGCCTGGCCCACCTCGACGGGCGCCTCGGCATTCGCGCCCGCGGCATGGGCGGCGCGTCGGGCCTGACCCGCCGGGTCGAGATCGACAGCGAGCGCTGCCCCTGGATCGAATGGACCTGGCGCGTCGAGCGCCTGCAGGCGAGCGCCGACCTGAACAGCCGCGAGCACGAGGACGTGGCCGCCTCCCTCTTCTCTCTGTTCGGCGACCTCGGGCTCATTTCCATGCCCGATCCGGTGCCGACCCTGCGCTATGTCTGGACGAACGAGGCGGTGCCGGCAGGTAGCATCGTCGACAATCCGTACCTGCCCGGCGTGGTGCGCAGCATCGTGGTGCGCAGCGGTCAGGCCGATACCGGCCGCTGGGTCACCGAGAGACGCAACCTGCACGAGGACTTCGTCGCGGCCTTCGGAAGCGAGCCGCCCGAACCGGTCCATGTCGTCGCCCTGTTCACGGACAACGATCAGACGGAAGAGCCCGTGGAGGCCTACTACGGACAGGCGCGCTCGCTGTGCCGCGGGTGAGGGCGACGAAGGAGGCGTCGGCCGGCCCCGCGCAAGGGGCGTTCAGCCCGGAATCTCCAGGCCCTGGGCCTCGAGCGCCTTCTTCTGGCGGGCGGCCAGGGCGTCGGCGTCGAAGCCCGCGATGAGTTCATGGAACATGCGGTGCCAGTTGATCTCGGCCTTGAGGTGCATGAACACCGAACCGAGACCGATCGCGGCCCGGTCCATCAGCACGAACTCGCGAGGCGGCTGCACCCCGCCGAGCCGGTCGAGCTCCTTGCGCACGCGGCCGGCGACCCGGGCGCCGTACATGCTGCCCTCCTCGGCCATGATCGGCTGCGGCCGGTCTTCCAGCAGGGGCGCGTAGAGGAATTCGGCCCAGATGTTCAGGGTCTGAAGCAGTTCCTTGCTGAGGTTGCGGAAGCCCCAGGACTCGTAGGCCGCGACCGCGAGCTCCCGATCGTTGCGTTCGAGCGCGAAATAGAGGTCGATCACGCCCTTGACGAACTTCGGGCGGAACACGCGCACGCAGCCGAAGTCGAGCAGGTTGACCGAACGGTCGTCCCTGATCGAGTAGTTGCCGAGATGAGGGTCGCCGTGAATGACGCCGTAGTAGTAGAAGGGCACGTACCAAGCGCGGAACATGTTGATGGCGACCGCCTTGCGCGCCTCGACGTCTTCCACCTGCTTGACGTAGTCGAGCAGCGGCAGACCCTCGAGCCAGGTCATGGTCAGAAGGCGTCCGGTCGAAAGCTCCGGGACGTGCTCGGGAACGTGCACTTCGGGCTCGCCCGACAGCATGTCGGCATAGAGGCGCATGTTGCGCGCCTCGCGTTCGTAGTCGAGCTCCTCGCGCAAGCGGTCGGCCAGTTCGTGATAGATCTCGGAGGGATCGATCGCCCGGTCGTAGCGCCGGTAGATGCCGAACAGGAGCTTGAGCTGCTGCAGGTCGGCCTCGACCGCCGACTGCATTTCGGGATACTGCAGCTTGCAGGCGAGCAATCGGCCTTCGTGGTCCGTCGCCTTGTGCACCTGGCCGAGGGAGGCGGCCGCCGCGGCCTCGCGCCCGAACGACTCGAAGCGTTCCTGCCAGCCCGCACCCAGCTCCGTGCGCATGCGCCGGCGCACGAAGGGCCAGCCCATGGGCGGGGCGTTGGACTGTAACTGGCGCAGCTCCTCGGCGTATTCGCGCGGCAGGGCGTCGGGGATGGTCGCGAGGATCTGGGCCGCCTTCATCAGCGGGCCCTTGAGGCCGCCGAGCGCTGCCTTCAGGTCGGCCGAATGCTGCCGGCGGTCGAGGGCCAGGCCCAGATAACGCGAGCCGACCAGCTGGGCGGCCAGGCCGCCGACCCCGCCGCCCACCTTGGCCATGCGACGAAGTCGGCCGGACAGGCGCGGCCCCTCGGGGCCGAAGTCCCTGTGGTTCTTGTCGTCGTCGAGTTCCTGGTCGCTGCCGTCGCGCTGGGCCATGGCCTATGAGGTGGGCTGTCGCGGGCCGAAGTCCAGACGGGCGCGCGTCGGCGGATCCTATTCCATCGCTTCGAGCTCGTCGATCATCCGGCCGATCAGGGACAGGCCCTTGTCCCAGAAGGCGGGATCGGAAGCATCGAGGCCGAAGGGCGCGAGAAGCTCGCGGTAGCGCCTGGTCCCGCCGGCCCGGAGCATGTCGAGATACTTCTCCGCAAAGCCCGCGCCGGCGTTTTCGTAGACCGCATAGAGCGAGTTCACCAGGCAGTCGCCGAAGGCGTAGGCATAGACGTAGAAGGGCACGTGCACGAAGTGCGGGATATAGGCCCAGTAGTGGCGGTACTCCTCCTCGAAGCGCAGCGCCGGACCCAGGCTCTCGCGCTGGGTCTCGAGCCAGAGCTCGCCCAGCCGTTCGGGCAGCAGCTCGCCCTCGCGCCGTTCGTCGTGCACCCGCGTCTCGAAGCGGTGCATCGCGATCTGCCGCACGACCGTGTTGAGCATGTCCTCGACCTTGGCCGCGATCATGACCTTGCGCCGGAGCGGGTCGTCTTCCGCCTCCAGCATCGAGCGGAAGGTCAGCATCTCGCCGAACACCGAAGCGGTCTCGGCCAGGGTCAGCGGCGTGTCGGCCATGAGGTAGCCCTGCGGTCCGGCCAGCACCTGGTGGACCCCGTGGCCGAGCTCGTGGGCCAGGGTCATCACGTCCCGGGCCCGCCCCTGGTAGTTGAGCAGCAGGTAAGGGTGTGCCGAAGGCACGGTCGGGTGGGCGAAGGCGCCCGGCGCCTTGCCGGGCCGCAGCGGCGCGTCGATCCAGGACCGCTCGAAGAACCGCCGGCCGACCGCGGCCAGGTCATCGGAGAAGCGCGCGTAGGCATCGAGTACCGTACGCTGCGCCTCGTCCCAGGAATAGAGGCG